>NZ_JRMK01000010.1:0-49827 GCF_000972925.1 Mycobacterium sp. UM_Kg1
GTGTATAAGAGACAGCAGCCAGGGCGTGCTGCCGTCCCAGATCCGTACCCGGCTCAGCGGGGCCTGCGCGGCCAGCGCCATGGTCTCCGGCGGCGGCGCGAAGGGGCACCGGCCATCGCGGCTCATCGGGTATTCCGGCGTTGTGGTGGTGACAATGGTTGCGTCGGTCACGCTCACTCCTCGACGATCTTGATGGCTCCGGAAGGGCAGGTACGGGCCGCCTCCCGCACGGTGTCGGCCAGCTCCGCGGGCGGGTTGTGGTCGAGTACGACGACGACCCCGTCCTCGTCCCGCTGGTCGAAGACTGCGGGGGCAAATCCGACGCACTGCCCCGACGATGCGCAGATATCCTGGTCGGCGGTCACTTTCATTGCGGGCCTTCCGTCTTTTCGGTGACCGGGGCCAGCCACAGCCCGACGATCGCGTCGATGAGGTCAGACCCGGACGCCGCCCAGCTGGCAGCCGCCGAGACCCCCGCCGCCACCGCGCGCTCGTGTTCGGCGCAGGTGTGCATCAAGAGATTGCGCGCCATCACATTCCGGGCCTGGTGGACCCGGACCGGAAGGTCTGGCAGGCAGGCGTTGATGCCCTCGATGACCTGCACCAGAGACGGTGAACTCAGCGCGTCCTTGACAACGATGTTGTGGTAGGCCGGATCGGCCATCACCTGTGCGGCAAAACGCGCATACCAGGTCGGATTGCCCGACGCAGCAAGGTGATCGGTGAGCGGCCTTACCAGACAGGACACCCAGTCGCGCAGGTCGGTGGACTGGGCGACCGCCGCAACCATCTCTTCGCGCAGCCGCTCGACCGGCAACCGGTGGCGTCGCTCGATCTCGCGCACCAGATCGGTCTTGGTGCCGAAGTGGTAGCCGACCGCCGCGTTGTTGCCCTGGCCGGCGGCCTCGCTGACCTGACGGTTGGAGACGGCGAATACCCCGTGTTCGGCGAACAGCTGTTCGGCCGCGGTCAGGATCGCCTCCCGCGTGCTGTTGGACCGGTCAGCGCGCGCGGCCCGATCAGCGGTGGTCACGGCGCCAGTCAACCGCGATCAGCCATTTAAGTCAAGCGATTGATTTAACTGGTCGGCGACTCGTCCGGTTTGGGGCGGCGCCGGATCGCCTTGCCCGCGACCGTCCCGCCGTCCACCGGCAACACCACACCCGTGACGTAGCGGGAGCGTTCACCGGCGAGGTACAACGCCGCCTCGGCGACGTCGGCCGCCGTGCCCTCCCTCTTCAGCGGCCGGTCGGCGCGCATGGTCTCGCGAATCGCCGCTTCGAACCGCGCCAGGTCATCCGGGTCGAGGTTCGCCGCCGCCGACGACGCCACGAACGGCGTCGGAACGTTGCCGGGGGCAATGGCATTGACCCGGATGTCATAGTGCGCCAACTCGATCGCCGCCGACTTGGTGAACTGGATGACCGCGGCTTTCGAGGCTCGGTAGGTCATCACACCGCCGCCGGCCTGGATGCCGCCGATCGAGGTCAGGTTGATGATCGCCCCGCCGCCGGCTTTGGACATGTGCCGAGCGGCGTCACGGGTGCCGGCCATCACGCCGAGCACATTGACGGCCATGATCCGGTGGAAGTCGGCCAGGTCGTCGTCGAGGAATCGGTTGTGCATGGTTCCGGAGACGCCGGCGTTGTTGACCATGATGTCCAGGCCGCCGAACGTCTCGACTGCGGCCTCCACCAGGGCGGCGACCTGCGCGGGATCGGCGACGTCAGCGACCCGGAAGGCCGCGTCGCCGCCGAGTTCGGCAGCAAGCGCCCCGCCGCGCTCGGGATCCAGATCCGCGATGACCACCCGTGCCCCCTCGGCGAGAAATCGCTCGGCGATCCCACGGCCGATACCAGATGCACCCCCGGTGACGATCGCCACCTTGCCGGCCAACTCGTTGCCCATCTGCACCCTTCCGCCGTCACCGGCATCCGACTCAACCCGCTTTGCCAGTTTCAGTCAAGCGACTGATTTAACTCCATCGTGTCAGGCGGTCCCCCTACGTCGCGGACTCCGCGCGGGCGGGTGGCGACGGCGTTGGCCTGGACGCATCTGGGCATGACCCCCCCGCCGCGTGCTGCCGGGCTGGGCCAGCAGGGGCTGCTGTTCGAGTAGGTTTCGCTCCCCAACGGGCAGCGAATGCACGTTCCGATGATGTCGCACTTCGCTGCATTCGCAACCTCGGTCTGGCTAACGCAGTGGTACCGTCATGCGCGAGGGGAGGGTGGATGAAGCTGTGGAGTCCAGGCGTGGTTGCGCTGCTGGTTGGCGAAGGTCTGCTCGCCGCCGGCCAGTGCTGGCTGTGTGCACGGGGGATCGTTCATCAGCAAGTATGGCGGACCCCTGCAGTCCGACGGCACGTGGGAGCGCTGCGTGGCGGTGTTCCGCTACGTGCCCAGCGGGCTCAGTTCCCATCTGGTGCCGGTGAACCGCTGCGAGGTGATGGGGCCCGGGCACCAGTATCCGCCTGCGGATTTCGACTTCGTTGACCTGCCGACACGCATAGAGGGGCCAACCCCATGACGGAACTTTCAGACGATGTTGTGGCCTTCCTGTCGAAGGGGACTCGCACGGCCAAACTGGGCTACGTGGCCGCCGACGGCCGGCCCCTGGTCGCCCCGGTGTGGTTCATTGTCGACGGTGACCAACTGGTGTTCAACACCGCTGCGGGCACCGCGAAAGGCCGCGCTCTGCAACGTGATCCACGTGTGGTGATCTGCGTCGACGACGAGCGACCGCCCTTCTCGTTCGTGCAGGTTCAGGGGACGGCGTCGCTCAGCGAGGATCCCGAGGAACTGCTCGACACCGCCACCCGCATCGGCGGCCGCTACATGGGCGGCGACCGCGCCGAGGAGTACGGCCGTCGCAACGGGGTGCCGGGGGAATTGATCGTGCGAGTGACGCCGACGAAGGTCATCGCGGCGTTCAACATCGCCGACTGAGGATTCCGGCGGTTCACGCCAGGTTTTTTGTCGGTGGGTGCTGGTTGACTGGGGTCTCGTTGACCTGCCGTACCTGTCAGGTTCCAGCCGTGGTGGCTAACTGACGGCAGTGAGGTTGTCGTTGGTGAAGGATAGTTCGTGCTCGATCGGGGTGCGGTAGTTCAGTGCTGAGTGGCGGCGTTGGCGGTTGTGGAAGATTTCGATGTAGTCGAAGATCGCGTTGGCCAGCTCGTCGCGGGTCTTCCACTTCTGGCGGTCGAGAAGCTCGATCTGCATGGAGGACCAGAAGCTCTCCATCATGGCGTTGTCCAGGCCGTCACCGATCGACCCGAACGACGGAACCAGTCCTGCCGAGCGGATCTTTTCCCCGAAAACCCATGAGGTGAACTGCCTGGGTTCAACCGGTCGTTGCAACACCGGGCTATTGGAGTGAGCGTAGCTGCTGCTCGAACACCTCGGCAGGTGTCTTCCAGTCGAGGCTCTTGCGGGGTCGGTTGTTCAGCGCGAGAGCGACTGCTTCGAGGTCTTCCGCTGACCACCTTGAGAGGTCGGTGCCCTTTGGGAAGTACTGGCGCAGCAGCCCGTTGGTGTTCTCGTTCGTCGGCGGCTGCCAGGGCGAGTGGGGGTCGGCGAAGAACACCTTGGTGCCCGTCTCGAGAGCGAACTGGGCGTGGCCGGAGAGTTCTTTGCCGCGGTCCCAGATGAGCGTCTTGCGGAGCTGTTCGGCAAGCTTCGTCATTGACGCTATGAGCGCGTCGTTCATCGCGACGGCGCCGTAGCCGCCCAGCGCGGGACCGTTCTTGACCGGCGGCATCTCGCCGTAGCCTTGCAGTCGCGGCAGGTGCACCAACAGGGTGGAGCGGCTCTTGTGTTCCACGATCGTGCCGATCGCGGACCGGCCCGTGCCGATGATCAGATCGCCTTCCCAGTGCCCGGGGACGGCGTGGTCGGATGCCTCCGCGGGGCGCTGAGAGAACACGACGTCCGCGGTGACATGCCCTTGCGGGCGGTTCTGTGTTCGAGCCCGTGGCTGGCGTAGTGCGCGGCCGGTTCGCAGGCAAGTGACGAGCTCACGTTTGAGCGCCATCACCATCACCGGCCCCGCCGACCACCTCGTCGTCACCGACACAGACGACCGACCGCTAAGCCGGGCTTCACTGGCCCACCCACCCAGCAAACCCCCGCCAGTAGTCGGACCCTGCCCCGGCCCCACCGGCGAACGCGCCCAATGGTGGTGGCACCAACCCTTCCAACCCCAGGCACCACCGGCACCCATGAAGTCCGATGAATCACCGGGACGGCGATAACCCCCGGCGCCGACGGCGGCTCAGCCCGCGCAGAAGTCCAGCAGCAGGCCGTTGACCTGCTCGGCCTGTTCGATCTGCGGGCAGTGGCCGGCGTCGTCCACGACCACCGCGCGGCCGGCGGGAATCTGATCGGCGATCTTTGCGGCCCAGCCCTGCGGAAGCAACTTGTCGCACCCACCTTCGATCACCAGCGTCGGCGCCGATATACGTTCGTAGGGGCGACTGCTCGATGCCGGTGGCGGGGGCTGCGCGCCGGGGCGGCGGAACCTCGCCGCCGCCACCGCCTCCCAGGCGCCCGGCGCGGTGCTCGATGCGTAGCGGCGTCCCACATAGTCGTCGTCGGCCGGATAGGCCGGATCGCTGAACAGCGCTGCCACGATCCGGCGCATCGCGGGCACCGTTGCGTCGTAGTCGTAGAGCGCGGCCATGTGCTCGTTCTGCTGAATCTCGCCGCCGCCGCAGATGGCGACCAGCCGGCGCACCGGCAACACCGCAGCCTCCGACGTGGAGTCGACCAGCAGCATGATGGCGCCCATCGAGTTGCCCACGAAATCGGCTGATTGCAAGCCAAGTTCCGCACAGAATCGCGCGACGTGACGAATCCGCATACCGCGTCCGTCGTTGAAGTCGATGACTTTGGCCGACTCTCCAAACCCGAGGAGATCCGGCGCGAGCACCCGATGCCGTTCGGCGAGTGCGGGAATGGTGCGCTCCCATCCGATCTCGGCAGACGCACCGAACTCGCCGCCGTGCAACAGGACCACTGCCGGGGCAGCCGGGTCGCCTGCCTCCAGGTAGGACGTGTGCAGGCCGTCCACCATGACGGTCTTGCGGGACACCGACACCGGGGCTCCTCTGTCAGAGCTACTTGATCGCGATCGGGTTCACCGGCGAGCCGACTCCGCCGGTCACCCGTAACGGCGGTGCCACCAGCTGGAATTCGTAGCGGCCGTCGGCGGCACAGTCCGCGGCGAGCGCGCCGAGATCCCAGTACTCCCCGAGCATCAGGCCCATGTCGCGCAGGCACAGCATGTGCATCGGCAGATACGTTCCCTCGACACCGGAGACCGGGTTCTCGACCATCACGTTGTCGGCGGCCACCGCCGCGACGTCGTGTTCGTGCAGCCAGCAGGCGCATCGCCAATCCAGTCCGGCACCGGGCTCGGCGCCGTCGCCGGTGGTGCGGAACCTTTCCCACCAGCCGGTTCTGATCAGAACGATGTCGCCGGGTTCGACGGAGACCTGTTGGGCTCGGGCAACCTCGTCGAGTTCGTCGGGGGTGATCGGGGTGCCCAATGGCAGGAAAGTGTCGGCGCCGCGATGGGCGACCACATCCAGCAGCACTCCGCGCGAGACGATCCCTTTGCCGTCCACTTTGTCGATACCGCAGTGGTAGGCCCCGAGGCTGGTCACCGAGCTCGCCGGGAACCCGTTGTACAGCTGATCGTCGTAGTAGACGTGCGACAGCGCATCCCACTGACTGGCGGCCTGCAGCGGCATCACGATCATGTCGTCGTTGAACCGGAACGGGTTGTCGGTGAAGTACTCGCTGAGCTGCTGAGCAACCAGGTTTTGGCGCCACTGCGGACCGTAGTCGGCCAACGTGCTGACATCGCCGCCGTCGACGGTCATCACGTGAATCGGGTTGTGCCGGAACTGGAACGCGCCCTGCGGGCCTGACGACCCGAACTCCACCCCGAGCGGAAACACCTTGCCGTGCCGCACCAGACCGGCGGCGGCGGCGATCTTGCCCGGCGTGATGAGGTTGAGGGTCCCCAGCTCATCGTCGTCGCCCCAGCGCCCCCAGTTGCGGACGCTCTCCGCCACCCTCCGGAACTCGCTCAGCCCGGCCATGGCACCGTCCCCTTCCTCAGCGCGGCGGCAGCCCGGCTGCTGATGTTCCCACCGTCGACCCAGAGCACCTGGCCGGTGATGTACCCGGCTGCTGGACTGTTCAGGAACACCAACGGTGCAGCCTGTTCGTCCGCGCCGGCGACCCGCCCCAGCGGCTTGGGAATGTCGTCGAGAAAGCCCTGCCCGTAGCTGCTGCGCAACTGATCGAGGATCGGCGTTTCGGTGACGCCGGGCGCGGTGCAGTTGATCCGGATCCCACGGTGCGCCAGCGCTTCGGCGTTGAGCATGCCGTAGAGGATGATCGCCTCTTTGGACAATCGGTAGCCGCCGTCGGCGAGCGCGGCGGGATGGGCACGGCACCACTGTAATCCGCCGGCCATGCCCTCGGAATTCACCAGGCCGACTGTGGTCTGCGCGTTCTCGCGGTAGGCCGCCGCGGCCAGCGAGGACACGTTGGCGACGGCCGATCCCGGCGGCATCGCCGGCAGGAGCGCTTCGGTGAGCTGGCGCAGGCCCAGGAAGTTGATGGTGACCACCCGCTGCGGGTCCCCGATGCCCGAGGACACCCCGGCGACGTTGAACAGCGCGTCGATCGGCCCAGCCGCCCTGATCGCGGTGGCGGCGCGATCGATGGATTCGGGATCGACCAGGTCGATCGGATGGAACTCGTGGACGCCCGCCGTGGTCTCGATCCGGTCCAGGCCGGTGACGTGCGCCCCGAGTTCGCCGAGCTGCGCCACCAGCTGCGCGCCGATTCCCGAGGCGCAGCCGGTGACCACGGCGCGTCGACCGTCGTAGCGCCACAGCTCAGACGCTGCGGCGCTCACTGGCCGCCGCGTTCCCGTTCTTGCTTGGCCAGTTGAGCGGCCTGCACCCGGCCCTCGTTCATCTCGGCCATCGCCTCGGGGATCTCGGTGGCGGTGAACGTGCCGCCCCGACCGGTCGGCAGTCCACCGAACGCGTAGGACTCGTCGAAGACCGGCGCGCTGGACTGCGGACGGCGGGCCTCGAGCTTCTCCAGAACCGGTTCCAGCCTCTTGGCCTTCTCGGCGACCGCCTTCTCGTCGCGCTCGATGAACTCCGGCAGCACCTGGGTGCCCATCAGCTCGATGGCCTCCATGGTGGCCTCATGGCTGCGCGGATTGAGCAGCAGGATGAGTTCGTCGACCCCGCTCTCCTCGTAGCCGCGCAGGAACTCGCGTGCGGTCGCGGGGCTGCCGATCGCCCCCCGGCCCGGCCCGTAGGCCAGCGTCGGATCCTTGTCCACCTCTTCGAGATAGCGTTGCCACACCCCGGTGCGGCCCGGGGTGTGCTCGCCGGTCATGTAGTAGTGCATGATCCCGAACGAGAAGAAGCCGCCGCCTACCCCCAAACGGGCGATCGCCTGCTCGTCGGTGGGAGCCACCATCATGGACAGGTCGCCGCCGATGGCCAGAATGTTGGGGTTCACCTGGGGCGTCACCGGGACGCCGTTCTCCTCGAGTTCCTTGTAGTACCCGTTGACCCGCTCGGCCAGCGGACCGGGGCCGGTATAGGCGAAACTCAGTGCACCGATGCACTTCTGCGCCGCCATCTGGACGGAGGCAGGGCGGGTGCACGCCACCCAGACCGGCGGATGCGGCTTCTGCAGCGGCTTGGGAATGACGTTGCGGGCCGGCATCTGCACGTGCCGGCCGTCGAATCCGGTGAACGGCTCTTCGGTCATACAGCGGATCGAGACCTCGAGAGCCTCTTCCCACTGGGCGCGTTTGTCGGCGGGGTCGATCCCGAAGCCGCCGAGCTCGGCGATCGACGATCCCTCCCCCGTCCCGAATTCCACCCGGCCGCCTGACAGCAGGTCCAGGGTGGCGACCCGTTCGGCCACGCGGGCTGGGTGGTTGACCACCGGGGGCAGGTGCATGATCCCGAAGCCGAGCCGGATGTCCTTGGTCCGCTGGCTGGCGGCGGCCAGGAACATCTCCGGCGCCGTGGCGTGGCAGTACTCCTCCAGGAAGTGGTGCTCGGTGAGCCACACCGTCGAGAAGCCGGCTTTGTCCGCCGCTTCCACCTCATCGAGGCCGTCGCGGAACAGCAGGTGTTCGTCGTCGTCGGACCACGGGCGCGGCAGCGCGAATTCGTAGAAGAGCGAAATCTTCACGGTTTCCTCCTGGACAGTTGTTGGGGTGTCTGCGATGCGGCGGATCGTTGTCGGGTGCCAAGGTGTTGGGCCGCCACGTAGCCGAAGGTCATCGCCGGGCCGATGGTGGCTCCGGCGCCGGCGTAGCTGCGCCCCATCACCGGCGCCGCGACGTTTCCCACCGCATACAGGCCGTCGATCACCGAGCCGTCGGCGCGCAGCACCCTGGCATGCTCGTCGGTGCACAGGCCGCCGGACGTCCCCAGATCGCCGAGGATGATCCGGAACGCGTAATAGGGCGGCCTGCCCAGCGGATGCAGGTTGGGGTTGGGCAAGGTCGGATCGCCGTAATAGTTGTCGTAGGCGCTGTCGCCGCGGTTGAAGTCATCGTCGTGGCCGGAGCGCGCCAGTTCGTTGAACCGGTTTGCGGTGCTGCGCAACCGCTCGGGCGGTACCCCGATTTCGCCGGCCAGCTCCTCGAAGGTGCCGGCGGTCTTGACCACCCCGGAATCCAGCCAGGCCTGCGGCATCCGGCGCCCGGTCGGCACCGGCGCACCGGGGATCTTCGGGATCGGCAGGTGTCCGGCCACGACGTATCGGTGAAAGGACCGCTGGTCGGTGATCAGCCAGCACGGGATGTGCGTGACACCGGAGTTCTGCCCGGCGATCATGGCGTGCGCGAAGTCCATGTAGGGCGCCGCTTCGTTGATGAACCGTTCGCCGTCTCCGTTGACGATGAACTGCGACGGCATCATGCGTTCGTTGAGCATGAACTGCAGGCGCCCGTCCGGCCAGCACAACGCCGGGAACCACCAGGCCTCGTCGAGCAGCTCGGTGGCCGCGCCGACGCGCATCCCCGCCCGGATGCCGTCACCGGTGGCCAGCGGGTTGCCGAAGCTCCAGTCGTGTTCCAGCACGGGCTGATGCTGCTTGCGCCAGGCCAGGTCGTGATCGAACCCGCCGCTGGCCAGGATCACCCCGCAGCGCGCCATGATGCGCTGCGTGCGGCCGTCGCGCGCCACCACCGCACCGATCACCGCACCCGACTCATCAGTGATGAGCTCGGTCATCGGTGTGTCGAGCAGCAGCGTTATGCCGCGCTCGACCATGGCAAGCCGGAGCCGGGCGGCCAGCGATTGGCCGATGGCGGCCATCCGGTCTCCGAACACCCGGGCACGGAACATCCGCCACAACAGCTTGACCAGGACGGCCTTGCCCCGCCACGATTGCCGGACCTGGTAGAAGAGCCGAAGATCTTTGGGCCCCAACCAGATCCCCCGCGGTGCCAGCGCCAGCGGGGCGAGGAGGTCCTGTTCCTCGTCACCGAGCTTGCGCAGGTCGATGGCGGGCACGTTGATGGTGCTGCCCAACGCCGAGCCACCGGGAAGCTCCGGGTAGTAGTCGGCGTAGCCGGGCTTCCAGACGAACTCAAACCAGGGGCTGACCTGTTCCAGGAACTCCATCATCCGCGGGGCACTGTCGACGTATTGCCGCAGCCGTTCCTGGCTCACCAGCCCGTCGGTGATCGCGCGCAGGTAGGTCAGCACGTCGTCGGGGTCGGGCGCATAGCCCTCCCGACGCTGCGCCGGCGCCCCCGGCACCCAGATGCCGCCGCCGGACAGCGCAGTGGATCCGCCGAAGTGGTGCGCCTTCTCCACGACCACGGTATGCAGGCCGTGGGCGTCAGCGGCCAAAGCCGCGGTCATGCCGCCGCCGCCGGAACCGACGACCAGCACATCGACGACCTGGTCGGTCACCGGATCACCTCCGTGGGTTGGGCGGTGCGGACAGCGAAACCGGCGATCAGTTCTGGGGCGGCCCGGTAATAGCGGTGGTCTGTCCGGTAGCTGCCCTGGGCGGCGAGCGCCCCGAAAGCCGCTACCCAGCTGCGGATCTCGTGCGCGGACCCGCCGCCGGCCTCGGTGATGAAAGAGTTGGACCAGGCGTCAAGGTCCTCGAGCGCTCCGGAATCGACGATCTCCAGGAAACGCTCATCGAACTGCGGGTTCAGTGGCGCCAGGGCCCCCGAACCGGCCGCGAAGTCACGGGCCGCCGCGATCACCGCGTCCTGCCGGCTCTGGCGCTGTTCGGCGGTCATGGCGGTGCCGTGCAGGATCCGGTCGCAGGTGGCGGGCGGGGCCGTGGCAAGAGTGGGGATGGGCGGATCATGCGACAGCCCACCGGAACCCAGCACCAGGATCCGCAGGTCCAGGCTTGCCAGGTATCGCCCGACCGCAGCCCCCAGCGCCCGGGCCCGGTGCAACGGTCCCAGCGGGGCGGCTACGGCGTTTATGAAGATCGGGATGACCGGGCATGCGCCTGCGTCGCCGAACAGGCGCTCCAGCGGCTGCACCACGCCATGGTCGACATCCATCGATGCCGAAACCGCCAGATCCACACCCTGTTCCAGTACTGCCGCCGCACAGTCTGCGGCGAGGTCAGCGGGGACGTCGAGCGACCCGAGGTGGGTCCCGTAGTCGCCGATGCCCTGCGCGGCGGTGCCGATGCAGAACGGCGGCATCAGGCGCAGGAAGAAGCCGTTGTAGTGGTCCGGCGCGAACACCACCGTCAGCTGCGGGTCGAAGTCGGCGACGAAGGCGGCGGCCCGCTCGATCGCTGCCTCGACGTCGGCCATCACCTCAGGGGGTGGTCCCGGCAGATTCAGCAGTGGGCTGTGGGACATGCAGCACAGGCTCAGTGCCATCGGGGCGTTCACCCCCTTGCGGGCCGGGCGCCGTCGGCGTGAGCGACAAGGCGTCGAAGAGGCGCGCGCTGACCTCCGGTACACGCTGGGCGATACAGGCCGCGGCGATGCAGCGGTCCGGGCGCAGAAACAGCACCGACTGTTCGTGGCGGTCGAACCAGGCCTTCAACTGCCCGGTCCGGTCCCCCACGATGGTGACCGCGGGGTCATCGGTCTGTCCGGGCGGCGTCCAGTGCAGCTGGGTCGCGGGCCGCAACGCGGCGAAGCCGGCCCCGAGCGCCCTCCACCGGGCGAAGGCCTCCTCGCCGAGCAGCACCCGCGGGTTGTTGTTCCAGGCCAGCACCGCGAAACCGGCGCCGATCACGTCGTCGAGCAGCAGGTCTGCGCCGGCTCGGGTATCGACTCTGGGTTGGATGAACAGCGTGCCCACCGGCGAGTCGGCGCGACGTGGCTGGTCATGGACGACCGCGCCCTGCTCGTAACGCGGCATCGGCTTGAATCGCATCTCCAGCACGTAGCGCTTGAGCGTCGGCACCGCCGACGCCGCGCGGATCACCCCGTCGCGCAGTCCCGCCACCCTCCGGTTGGTCGGGGAGATCACCTTGCCCACCATGGTGGAGAGGTCGATCATCGCGCGGGCGTGCTTGCGGCGCTCGGTGTCGTAGCTGTCCAGCAGGCCGGGGCGCGCCTGGCCCCGCACCACCGCGGCCAACTTCCAGCCCAGGTTCATCGCATCGCGGATCCCGCTGTTGTAACCCTGACCCTGCCACACCGGCATCAGGTGGGCGGCGTCGCCGGCCAACAGCAGCCGGCCCCGGCGGAAGGCCCCGGCGATCCGGGAGTGGTGCGTGTAGACCCGGTGGCGGATCACGTCGACGTCGTGCGGATACGGCAGGAACGGGGCCAGCATGGCGGCCACGAACTCGGGATCCTGCGCCTGCTCGTCGGTCTCGTGGGCGTGGATCATGAACTCGAACCGGCGGATGCCGTGGGCGATCGAGATCGACGCGTAGGGGCGCGCCGGGTCGGCGCCGACCTCGCTGTTGGGATGTCCCAGAGGGTCATTGGCGATGTCGACGACCAGCCAGCGCGTCGAGGAGGTGGTGCCCTCGAAGGACACTCCCATCAGCCGGCGGGTGGCGCTGCGGCCCCCGTCGCAGCCGACGACGTAGCGAGCCGACACGGTCCGCGGTTCCTGTCCATCCGAGCCGCCCAGGCTGACCGTGACACCGTCGGCTGTCTCAGTGCAGCCGGTCATCGGGCGGCCCCACAACACCTCGACGTGGTCGAACCGCTCCAGCCCGCGCAGCAGTTCGGCGTCGACCAGCGGCTGCACGAAACCGTTGCGCTTGGGCCAGCCGAAACCGGCATCAGCAGGTGCCATTTCGGCCAGCAACCGCCGGCGGCGGTCGTAGAACCGCAGGATCTGGTTCGGAACGGTGTGCGGCAGTACGGCATCGACCAGACCGATCGCCTGGAAGGTGCGCAGCGACTCGTCGTCGAGCCCGACCCCCCGGGGATAGTCGATGAGCGTCTCGCGTTCCTCGATGACCAGAGTGCGGATTCCCTGCAGGCCAAGGATATTGGCCAGGGTCAGGCCGACCGGTCCGGCCCCCACCACCACGACGTCGACATCATTGAGGGCGGCCACACTAACGCTCCAGCAGGAATTCCAGGTGCAGGCGATTGAACGTCTCGGGGTCCTCATACTGCGGCCAGTGGCCGCAGCCGGGCATCAGTTCGAATCGGGCACCCGGAATCATCGACGCGATCCGTTTGCCCTCTTCGACATCGGCCGTCGGGTCGTCGCTGGTCCAGACCACCAGCGTCGGCGCGGTGATCCGCGCGTAGTCGCCCGGCCCCAGCAGGTTGCGAGCCCGGATCTGCGGGTCCTGCAGCGCCATGATGTCGCGCATCGCGTCGACGAAACCGGGCAGCCGGTAGATGCGCCGGCGGCTGGCGACGATGTCGTCGTAATCCTTGGTCTTGTCGGCCATCAACCATTTGATGCGTGCCTGCACGGTTTCCCAACTGGGGTTCTCGACCGCGGCCATCGACAGCGTGATGATGCGCTTCATCACCTCGGGGTCGGCCTGCGAGCCGCCCGCGGTGTTGAGCACCAACCGATGGACCCGGCCCGGATGGTCGATGGCGGCGCGTGCGGCAACCCACCCGCCGAGGGATTCACCGCTGATGCTGGCTGTGGTCGCACCGATCGCGTCCAGCACATCCATCAGATGCGCCACATAGTGGGCGATCTCCAGGGGATGACCGGGCTTGTCGGTGTAACCGTGCCCGAGCATGTCCACCGACCAGGTCGAAAAGTGTTCGGCATGCGCGGCCAGGTTGCGAACGTAGGCCTCGGCATGCCCGCCCGAGCCGTGCAGCAGCACCAGCACCGGCTTGGCCGGGTCGCCGGCCCGCAGGTATCGGGTGCGCACGCCGTTCGCGTCGAGGTACCCCTGCTCGAACGCGACGCCCTGGAGGTCGCTCCAGACGCTTTCGTACTCCGGCACCGCCACCTCTTCCCCGGGGACCGCGCGAGAACAGCGTTCTCGTTTTACGGCATACCTTGCGTGCTTTTATCGCACACATATGTACGTTATATTCAAGAGCATCACTCTCACGCGGGTGGATGTCAAGGGAGGCCGCACCGATGCCCGACGCCGCCGAGCCCGCGCGGGGTTCGCAGACCCTGGCCCGGGGACTGGCCGCTCTCGAGGCGGTGGCCGCCGCGCCGAACGGACTGACGGTGCAACAGGTCGCCGACCACGTCGGCGTGCACCGGACCATCAGCTATCGGCTGCTCAACACGCTGACCGGCTTCCGGCTGATCGCCAAGGGCGACGACGGCCGGTACCGCCCGGCGGCCGCGCTGGCCGTCCTCGGAGCCTCGTTCGACAACAACGTGCGCCAGCTGAGCCTGCCGACGCTGCGCGCCCTCGCCGATGAACTCGGGACCACGGTGTCCCTGCTGATTGCCGAGGGCGAGCAGCAGGTGGCCGTCGCCGTCATCGTCCCCACCCAGGTCGGCTACCAGCTCGCGTTCCATGAGGGCAGCCGGCATCCGCTCAGCCTCGGCGCGGCCGGCATCGCGCTGCTGGCGGCCATGCCCCCGCGGCCCGGGGAACGCGACATCGTCCCGGAGACGCGGGAACGCGGGTGGGTGGTCACCCACGGCGAGATCGAGCCGGGAACCTTTGGGCTGGCGGTCCCGGTGCGTCGCCGCCCGCCGTCACCGCCGACCTGCATCAACCTGATCTCCCACCGCGAGGACGTGGTGCTGCGCGGCCGCGAAGCCGTGCTGGCCGCTGCCGGGCGGCTGTCGGAGGTCTTGAGCTGAATCCCGCCGAGAGGACAACATGACGACACCGGACTGGGACGACAACGTCGACGTGGTGGTGCTGGGCAGCGGCGCGGCCGGGCTGACCGCGGCGGTCACCGCGGCGGTGTACGGCGCCTCGGTCGCCCTCTACGAGAAGTCGCAGACCGTGGGCGGTACCACCGCGGTCTCCGGGGGGATCGCCTGGATCCCGGCGCACGACCGGATGCCCGGGCTCACCGTCGATGCCGCCATGGACTACCTGCGCGCCCAGTCATTGGGTGCCATGGACGACGACCTGGTTGCGGCGTTCGTCCGGACCGGACCGGAGATGGTCGACTTCGTCGAAGCCCACAGTGACGTCCGTTTCGAGGTCGCCACCGGCTTCCCGGATTACAAGCCGGAGCTGCCCGGCGGGCGCCCCGCCGGAGGGCGCTCGCTGAGTCCGCTGCCTTACGACATCTCCCGGGTCGGCTGCTGGCGGGACCGGATCACCTCCTTCCCGGCCGACTACAGCAATGTGGGGTTCGACGCCGAGACCCGCGCCCGGCTGCACGCCGACATCGAGGCGGACGCCGGCGGTGATCTCTGCGTGGCCGGCACGGCGCTGATCGCCGGGCTGCTTCGGGGCGCGCTGGACGCCGGCATCACGCCCGCCACCGGATGCCGCGGGGTCGAGTTGCTCGCCACCGAAGACGGTCGCGTCGGCGGCGTCCGCGTCGAGGCGGGCGGTTCGTCGCGCCGGGTGCGGGCGCGGCGGGCGGTGATCCTGGCGAACGGCGGCTTCGAGTGGGACACCGCGCTGGTGGAGGCCTTTCTGCGCGGACCGATGCGTGGTGCGGTGTCGCCGCCGAACAACACCGGTGACGGGCTGCGCATGGCGATGGCGCACGGCGCGGACCTGGCCAACATGGGCGAGGCATGGTGGGTTCCGATCGTGCGGATCCCCGGAGACAGCATCGACGGCCACCAGCGCAGCCGCAGTGTGCGGCTCGAGCGCACCCGCCCGCGCAGCATCATCGTCAACCGAGCGGGACGGCGGTTCGTCAACGAGGCATGCGACTACAACTCGATGGCCGGCGCCTTTCACTATCTGGATCCGCGCGGTGGGTACGTCAACGATCCGGCGTGGATCGTCTTCGATGCCGAACACCTGCGCCGGTACGGATTCCTCGGTGTGGCGCCCGGCGGAGCGGCACCTGACTGGTTCTGCGGCTCCCCCGACCTGGCGGCCCTGGCCGCCGAGACCGGGATCGACGAACACGGCCTGGCACAGACGGTGACCGACTGGAACAGCGGCGTGGCGACGGGCGTCGATCCCGAGTTCGGGCGGGGATCCAGCGCGTACGACGGTTATTGGGGCGACGATCAGGCGAGCACTGTCGCCGGGCGCACCCTGGGGCCCATCGATACGGCGCCGTTCTACGCCGTGCCGCTGTCCGTCGGAGCGATGGGCACCAAAGGTGGGCCCCGCACCGACTCCGACGGCCGCGTCCTGCATGTCACCGGTCGGCCCATCCCGGGACTGTTCGCTGCGGGCAACGCGATGGCGGGTGTGACCGGCCGGGCCTACGGGGGCGCAGGCGGCACCATCGGCCCGGCGATGGTGTTCGGCTTCCGGGCGGGGCGCGCCGCGGCCACCGCCGGCGTTGGGTTATGACCGGCGGGAAAGGGTTCGCCACCCCGAACACGGCGAAATTGCTATTCTTCGTTACCAAGAATTTGAGTCTTCGGCAGTGCGCCCGCTCGGCGGGTGCAGCAGTGGAGGGGCCCGTGACAGGTCGGCCGGTCGCCGCGTCATCCCTGGTGGCGGGAATGGCATGCGCCGGAGCGCTGGCTGTCGCCGTCCCAGCCGGTGCCGACGATCCGGCGCCGCACCGCGTCCGCTACTCGGTCAGCGCGACGCAGACCGCACAGGCATTCGTCTACTACCGTGAGGTTCAGCCGCCCAACTTCGCCGAATACAGTCACAACCCCTACCAGTACAGTCCGCGAGCGGACGTCACGGTCGGCCCCAACCAGCCCTGGATCTTCGAAACCACCTTGGCCGATCCGCAGGACTGGGCCATGGTGGTGGTGTCACTGCCCGGGATGCATCCCGAACTGCCATCGCCGGGCTTCGTCTGCGAGCTGCGCGTCGATGACGTCGTTGTCGCCACCGACGCCGGCACCAAGGGGGCGCTCTGCTCGCTTCGCACGTGGTGAGGGACCCTGGTGCTGAGCTGAACGACAGGAGGCCGTATGCCCTCGCGTGATCCGGCGAAGCCGGGCGGAAAGCACGCCGCCAAGCGCGCTTCGAAGGATGCTCTGACGCTGGCCGAAGCCGAGGCGAAGGCCGCCGAGGCAGCAGCGGAGTTGGCCCGCGCCCGAGCGGAGCTGCTCAAGGCGCAGCAGGAGTCGGCCGACGCGGGCGAACCGGAAACCGCACAGGACGCCGACGGCGACGCTTCCGACGCCGGCGAGCCGGCGCCGGATGTCGACGCAGCGGCCCCCGCCGAGGCCGCTGCCCAGCCCCCCCGACTCATCCGCGCCTGGGAGCGGCTGCGGTGGGTTGCGGCGACGGTCGCCATACTCGCCATCGGGGGACTCACCGCGGGCAGCGTGGTGATGCTGGTCCACCATCGCAGCGTCGCGGAGCGCCAACGGCAGTCCGCCGAGTACGCCGCGGCCGCCCGCCAGGGTGTGGTGACCCTGATGACACTGAACTACGAGACCGTCGAAGCCGACGTCCAGGCGATCCTCGACAACTCGACCGGCGAGTTCAAGAAGGACTTCGAAGCCCACGCGGCCGACTTCACCAAAGTCGCTCGTGACTCGAAAACCGTCACCACGGTCGACACGGCGGTCGCGGGAGTCGAATCGATGTCAGACAATGACGCGGTGGTGCTGGTCGCAGCGACCACCAAGGTCACCAATTCCGCGGGAGCCAAAGAGGAGCCCCGCAGTTGGCGCCTCACTGTTCACCTGGCCCGTGAAGGTGACCAGGTCAAATTGTCGAAAGTGGACTTCGCGGCATGAGTGAATCCGACCAGGAACCTGTGGCGCCGGAGCCGATCGACGAGGAGTCGACGACGGCAGACGGCGATGACGCCGCATCGCAGGTGCCAGACGAGGCCGTCGTGGAGTCGCCGGCCGAGCAGCCGGCGGCCAAACCGACCGTGGCCACCGCGCGGTGGGTCGCGGCGGTGCTCGGTGGCCTGCTCGTGGCGTCGGCGGCGCTGACCGCCTGGCTCTACTTCGGGGTACTGCGGGCCGACCAGCAACTCGGACCGGAGGCCGAGCAGGCGGTGATGGCTGCTGCCGCCGACGGAGCGGTGGCCGTGCTCACGTACTCACCGAAAACCCTGGAGCAGGATTTCAGCGCTGCTCAAAGTCACCTGACCGGCGACTTCCTCGCCTACTACACCGATTTCACCCAAAAGGTCGTCACCCCGGCCGCCAGGGAGAAGGACGTTCAGACGGTGGCCGCAGTGGTCCGCAAAGGCATCATCTCGCTGCGGCCCAGCTCGGCCGAGGTGCTCATCTTCCTGAACCAGACCACGATCAGCAAAGCGGTGCCAGACGGTTCCTACTCGATGAGCAGCGTCAAGGTCGGCCTGGAGAAGCACGAGGGCCGGTGGTTGATCTCCTCGTTCGACCCGGTGTAGCGGGTCGACCACCAGCTACATCCGGACCAGGGCGAACGTCCAGGTGTTCACCCCGCCCGGACCATTCATGCAACCCACGTCGAAATGCGATTCGACCGAGCCGGCCAACGTGTTCGCATCCCAGGTGAAGGTGTCGCGCGTCGGCATCGAGGGCCCGAACGGGCAGGTCAGACCGGTGGGGTAATCGGAGGTGAACGAGTACTGACCGTCCACCAGTCTGGCCGTCCCGCCGTAGTACCCGCGGCCGAAGAAATGCGGCCGATCGATCGCACTGATCGTCACACAGCCGGCCGGCAGGTCGTCGAACTTACCCATCGTCTCGCACGGGTAGGCCGCCCAGACCCAGGTGGCGTCGGTCCACCGGTTGCTCAGGACCTCATAATTGCCGTATCGCATGTCGGCCGCGGCAGTCGGCGCCACCACCGTGGCGGCGGTCAACGCGGCGAGCGCCGCACCGGCAGTGGTTCGTAGCATGGCGAACTCCTTCGACTTGCCAGGACTGTTGTGCCGCTAGAGATCTCCGCGGCGCCACAACGTGTATCCGTCTGCGGTGACACAGGTCAAGAACAGGCCGTCGGGAGCCTGCGCCACCTCGCCGGAGTACTCGTCGCACCTGCTGTTCTCCTCCTTGATGCCGTGCATCTCCGGAGAGCGGAACCAGCGCGGTTCGTAGCGGCGCGGCGACCCGCAGAACACCAGCCTGCCCGGAAGCGTCGACGGCCCTGCGACGGCCGACCCGAAGACGAAGTAGGTGGTGTTGGAGCACGGCGCCCCCAGCACGACGTTCGGCGCGATCCCGGGTGTGCACGCCGGCACGTCGCACATCGGCACGTACGGGTCGGCAGCAGACGGCGCGGCAGGCATCACGCCGGCAACCGTCCCGGCGGCCAGGCCCGCCGCGATGAACGCCTTCAACGATCCAGTGGTCTGCATGGTCGTCCCTCCCGCCTAGAGCCGCTGCACCGTCAACGCCATGACAATCACCGTGGGCTGATTACGCCCACAGGCACCGGATACGCCGATCGTTCTGTCGTAGCCGACCAGCAGATCGGTATTGCGTTTCTCGACCTGACCGTTGGCATCGCTGCCCTGGAACTGGTAACGCTGCCGCCCCGGCGACGTGGTGCCATCCGGACAGGTCTGCCAGTTCTCGTGGAAGCGATCGACGATCCAGCGCGAGGTACGGTACTCCAGCGGTGCCGTCCAGCCCTGGTCGCTGCTGACCTGCCCGGTACAGGCGTGCGCATTCTCGCAACTGGAACTGAACGTCCACACCGACGACACGTTGACCTCGTTCATGAATACATCGTTGGTCTTGGCCCAGTCGCCGTTGGAGGTGACCCGGTAGGACCCATTCAGTTCGAAGCCCAGAGCAGCGTGCGCCGGCGACGCCGGGGTCGACCCCACGAGAAGCCCGACAGTCGTTGTCGCAACGATCAATTCACGTGCGCGCATTCGTCCTCCCTCGGGTCAGAAAGGCATCAGGTCGGTCCACGACTTGGGCGAGGAACCGGGCACCAGATTGGTCTGCTGCTCGTATCGCCCATCGGGGGTCATGTACTTGCCGGTGTTCGGGTCATAGGGCAACACCGCGACCGACGGCCCCGAGTTCGGAGTCGCCGGTGGAACGGCGTTCGGCGACTCGGGAGGCGGCGCGGGCACCACCGGACGCAGGGAATCAGGCGGCGTCCCCGACGGGTTGGCCCACGGCGGCAGCGGGGTTCCCCCGACGGGAGCGAAGAGTCGGTCACTGAAGTCGGCCCGGTCATCGATCGGAACACCCTGCTTGAGCAGGTTCGGGTCGAACGCTCCGGGGCCGGTGAGGTGCTGACGCATCGCGATCGGGACGAATCCCTTGGGGTCGTCGCAGAGTTCGACGGTCGGCGCACGCTTGCCCGGGTGCTCGATACAGGGGAAGTTGCGGGCGCCGCGCACCGATATCGGTGAATCCTGCGGCAGTTTGCAGTACAGACCGTCGGGGGTGTCGATGGTGGTGGTGTCGGCCGGGGAACGCCACGACGACGGCGGTAGGAACCCCACGGTGCACGGGTTGGGGTCACCGAAGGTCAGGGTGAAGTCGCCCTGGGGCAGACCGGTCGGGTTGTTCTTGGGCAGACCGAACGACTGCTGCGCCGCCATGTATCCGGGCATCAACACCAAAATCTGCTCCAGCGACGGGTTGTAGACCATCAGCACCTGCCCCAGCGTGTTCAGGTTCGCCAGCAGGATCGGCAGCGTGGGCTTGAGATCCTGCATCAGCCCCGACACTTCCTCGGCGAATCCGGGTCCGCGTTGCAGGATGGCCCGCAACTGCGGGTCGTTGGCGGCGACCTGTTCGGAGATCCCGGCCACGCTGCGCGCCCAGGTCCGGATCGCATCGGTGCTGCGTTCCTGGGAGTCCAGCAACGGCGCACCGTCATCGACCAGCTTGCGCACCTTGTCCGAGACCCGGTTGGCGTCACCGCTGATGGTGGTTGCCGAATCCAGCAGTGATTGAAAGTCGTAGCCGGCGCCGTCGAAGGCCTGGAAGGTCTCGTCGAGCAGGGCACTGAGCTTGTCTTTGGGGATGCTGTCGACCAGGGCGCTGACCTGATCGAGCATCGGCCCGACCTGCTGGGGAACTTCGGTGTCTGAGGCCGCGATCACCGAACCGTCCTGCAGGTAAGGGCCGCTGTCGCTGCGCGGCTGCAGGTCGACGTACTGCTCGCCGATCGCCGAGACACTGCGCACCGCGGCCACCAGATCCGCCGGCACCTTAGGTGAGCGATCCAACGACAACGTGGCGCGCACACCGTTGGGCGTCAGCTCCACCTTGGTCACCGTGCCGATCTGTACGCCGTTGTAGGTGACGTTGGAGAACCGGTAGAGACCCCCGGTCTCGGGCAGGTCCAGTGTGACCACCACCCTGCCGATGCCGAGCATGGTCGGAAGTTGCATGTAGCCGAAGAGCATGGCTCCCACGCCGATGACCGACGCCACCAGGAACAGGATCAGCTGGATCCGGACAAAGCGTGTCAGCACCTAGCCACCGCCTCCCGAGGTGACCGCTCCCGGCGGGAGGGCCTGACCCGACGAAGACAGGATCGGCTCCTGCAGCGGATCGTAGGACCAGTTCAGATACCACGGGTCCCCAGGCGCCGGAACCAGTTTCGCGTCCTCGTCACCCCACTGTGTGCCGGCGAACATGGCCCGCTTGAGGCGGGGCTTGGTGAGGTCGAAGACCGCGAACAGGTTCAGGAAGTCACCCCGAACGGCGCGTTCGATCAAGTTGGGGCCGTAGGGGAAGGCTGTGGCGTAGGCCACTGCCGAGTTGAGTTCCGGTCCGATGTCGGCCAGCGAACGCAACGCCGGTTCGATGTGGATGAGGTCGGAGACCAGTTGGCGACCGGAGTCGTTGACCAGACCGGCCGACAGGTCACCGAACTGCCCCAGCTTGGTCAACGCGGTGACGAATTTGGGGCGCTCCCGGATCAAGATGTCGATGGCCGGCGGGATCTTGTTCAGCGCGCGGTTGATGGTGTCGCGCTGCCCGGCGAACGTCGTGGCCGCCCGGTTCATCTCTGCGATGGCGTCGACGATGTTGTCCCGCTGCCGGTCCAACGCTCCGGTGAAGCGGTCCAGCCGCACGATCAGGTCACGAATGTCGGCCTCACGGCCGGCCATGGTGGCGCTGAAATTGTGGATGATGTCACCGATCTGACCGAGTCCGCCTCCGTTGACCAGCACAGCCAGCGAAGACAGGGTCTGCTCGGTAGACGGGTATGTCGACGAGTCGCTCAAACCGATGGTGGACCCCGACATCAGCCTCCCCGTCGGAGCTTCTCCGACCGGTGGATTGAGCGCCAGGTGCATCGAGCCGAGCAGGCTGGTCTGACCGACGGTCGCGACCGCATTCGCCGGGACTTCGACACCGGGGTTGACCGCGATGTCGACGTTGGCGTGCCAGTCACTGACGGTCATCTTGCCGACGCTGCCGATCACCACGTCGGCGAGCATCACCGGCGAATTGGACTCCAGTGTCCCGACATTGGACAGCTGGACCGTGAAGTGTTGCGCCCCGGGCCCGCGGCCCTGAACGCCCGGCAGTGCCAGCGAGTTCAAACCGCCGAAGGCGCAGCCGGTGGTGGTGGCGGCGACCGCGACGGCCAGCGCCGCACTGCGCCGCAAGCGATTCAGACCGATCATGGCGAGGACGTCCCTTCCGCGGGTAACGGACCCGGCAGGCCGGGCGGCGGCCCCGGCGGCGGGCCGCCCGGCAGCAGCATCCCGTCGAACGTGGTCGGGCTGGGCAGGGGTGCTCCCGGAATCAGTGGCGGTGTGGCTGCGGCGGGCAGTCCGTCCGGCACGTAGGAGCCCCGTGGTTGCAGGGGATCGGTCCACCCCGGCGGAGGGGGGACATCACCGCGCAGCCCGGTGTAGGCCGAGATCGACGGCTGCTGTTCCGGCAGGTTTGCCGGGTGCTCGGCGTGCGGCATCAACGCCGGGTCGGTATAGATCAACTTGTCCGGGCTGGCCGCCTTGGTCAGATACGGGGAAACCGGCACCGGGAGGCCGTTGAAATTCAGCAGTCGCATGGCCGGCCCGAGGTACTGCTCGCACAGCTTGCCGGTCTCCGTCGACGTCACGTTACCGACCGCGCCGGTCATCGTGCAGATCGCCTGGACCGGGTTGCTGAAGTTGGAAAACGCGAACGAGCCCACCGGAGTTCCGCTGGACACGTTGTACATGTTGAGTGTGTTGGCGATCGCGTTCGGGGTGATGTGCAGAATATTGCGGATCGCGTTCTTCGAGTCGACCAGCGTCTGACTGACCTGGGCGACGCCCTGCAACGCCTCGACGGTCTCGGCCCGACTGCCCGCCACGAAGTCCCGCACCGTGTCGATCGCGCCGGCGAAGTCGGTGAGAGCAGCATCGAGGCTGGATCGGCTGTCGTTGATCACGCTGGTCAAGGTGGCAAGCCGGGATTCGAACACCACGATCTGCTGATCACTGTCACGCAGCGCGGTGACGAACGTCTGCAGACCCGAGATGATGTCCACGATGTTGCCGCTGCCCTCGGCGAAGATCCGGGCCACGCCGGACAGTTGCGCCAACGTCTCTCGCAATTTGGCGCCGTTGCCGTCCATCGCATTTGCCGCGCTGTCGATGAAGCGCGACGCCGACGTGCCCGAGACACCACTGCGTGGTCCCAGTTCAGCGGCGAGCCGGTTCAATTGGGTCTTGACCTCGTCCCACTCGACCGGGACCGCGGTGTGCTCGCGCGGAATCACCGCGCCATCGCCCAGGGTCGGCCCGTCACCGCGGTGGTAGGCGGGGGTCAGTTGGACGAAGCGCGCCGCCACCAGGTTGGGCGCGACGATGACGGCTTTGGCGTCGGCCGGGACCGGCACCTTGCGATCGATCCGCAACGTCAGCTTGGCCTGGGTGCCCTGCGGTTCAATACGGTCGATGGTGCCGACCGTCACTCCGGCGACCCGGACTTCGTCACCGGGATAGATCGCGGTCGCGGTGGAGAAGTACGCCGTGATCCGAGTCGGTTTCAGGATGGTCTGGCGGGCGAGTATGCCCGCGCCGGCTACCAGCAGCAGTGCCGCCAGGACGGCCGCCGCCAGGTGCAGTGGTTTACGAGTCATCATCGGGGCGGCAGATCTCCTGGTTGCGGAATCCCGTTGACCGGGAACGGCAGTTCGGCACGCGGCCCGGCATTGTCCGGCGGCTGTCCGGCATCGACGCCGCGCCGGAATCCGAACGCGTAGTCGAAGAACGGCTGGAGCAGCTGCGGCAGGAACAGGTTCGGAACATAGGCGCTGTAGTAGGCCCCATTGGACACGGTCTCGCCTTGGGTGAGTTCGTACTTCGCCAGACCGGGCAGCGCCTTGGCGAGGTTGTCCCGGTTCTTCACCAGGATCTTGTTCAGCTCGATGACTTTGTCGAGGGTCGGTCGAAGTTGTTCATTGTTCTGGGCAACGAGGTCGGACAGCTGCCGCGATACCGCCGAGGTGCTGGCCAACAGGTTGACGATCGCCTGGCGCCGGGTGTTGAGCACATCGACAAGGCTGTCGGCATCCAGGATCAGCGAATTGATCTGCTGACTGCGTTCGGAGAGCACACCGGTCAGATCGGCGGCCGATTTCAGCAGGTCGGCCAGGCCTTCATTGCGGTTGTTCACCGCCCGCGACAGCCGACTCAGGCTGTCGAACGTGGGCCCCAACTGCGGAGCGATCTGGTCGATGGTGTCCGAGAGGGTGTCCAAGGACCGGTTCAGCGACTCGGTGTCGGTACCGGCGGTGTTGGTGGTGAGTTCACCGACCACGTCGACCAGCGAGTACGGCGATGAGGTGCGGGTAAGCGGAATGACCTCGAGCGGACGCATCCTGCCGCTGCCGGCCGGCTCCACCGTCAGCACCCGCTCACCGAGCAGCGACCCGGTGCGAATGTGTGCGGTGGTCTGCCCACCCAACCCGTACTTGCCCGCCAGGGTGAAGGTCACCAGCGCGTCACCGTTGTCGAGTGCGACATCGGTGACCGAGCCGACCTTGATCCCCGAGAGCGTGACGTCGGCGCCCGTACTGAGGCCACCGGCTTCGGCGAATCGGGCCTGGTAGCGCACACAGGTGGCCCACTGGATCAGCTGTTCGGGCTGCAGGCCGATCGCAACGATGAACGCGACGACCGCGATGCCGATCAGTCCCATTCGCGTCAGTTGGCTGCCGTGGTATTTCAGCATCGGCGGGTCCCCTGCCGTGGCGGGGCGGCATCGGGCAGCATTCCGCTCATTCGGTGTCGCTGCATCGGCCCTCCTCCGCTTTGATCCATGGGAAGACCGCTGTGCGCCCTTGGGTGTCGCTGACCCGGATCTGAACCGCGCACAGGTAGTACTGGATGAACCCGCCGTAGGCGCCGAGTCGGATGGCTTTGCGGTAGTTCTCCGGCGCCTTCTGCAATGACATGTCCAGGCCCGGCAGGTCGGCGTTGATCGCGGTGGTCAACCGGTCGGCCTGTGTGATGGCCTTGGTCAACGGATCCCGGGCGTTGCCGAGGAGATCGGCCAGCGAGGCGGTGCCTCGGTCGAGCGCCGTCACCGCGGTGCCGATCGGGTCGCGGTCGGCAGCCAACCCGGCGACCAGCTTGTTCAGCCGATCGATCGCCCCGGAGAACCGCTTGTCGCCGTCGGCCAAGGTGGCCAGCGTCGTGCGCAGTTGGTCGATCAGCGATTCGATCACCTGGTTCTTGTCAGCAAGGGAATTCGAGAACGACGACGTTCGCGACATCAGTGAGTCGATGGTGCCGCCCTGGCCCTGCATGATCTGGATCAACGAGGCTGTGAGCGAGTTGACGTCGTCGGGATTCAGTCCCCGGATCACCGGCTTGAGCCCGTTGAGCAGCAGGTCCAGATCCAGGGCCGGGGCGGTCCGTTCGAGCGGGATCTGTGATCCCTTCTCCAGCAGCTGAGTCGAGCCCGGCCCGTCGGTCAGTTCCAGATAGCGGTCACCGACCAGGTTCAGGTAGCGCACCGACGCCTGGGTTCCCGTGGTGAGCGCAATGTTGCGGTCGGCGGAGAACTTCACCAGGACTGTTCCGTCTGAACGCAGCGACACACCACCGACCGTGCCGACCCGCACGCCCGCGACCCGCACGCTGTCGCCGGTCTTGAGCCGGGAGGCGTCGGCGAACACCGCCTGGTAGCCCACGGTGGGACCAGTCCGCACCTCAGCGAAGATCGCGAACAGAAAAACCGTCGCCAGCACCATCACCACGGCGTAGACGCCGAACTTGACCAGAGTTCCCAAACCGCTTCTCATCCCGGCATCCCCACCTGGGCGCTGTTACGCGGCGGCCCACCGATCGGCCCGAACAGCGCCTGCTTGAGGCCATCGGAGTTGAGCAGGATCCCTTGGTTGCCGTATTCGTAGGGGTTGGCTCCGACGTCGGCGATCAACGCGGGCACCCGGTATTCCGGCGGTACGTCGGGCAGGCCCAATTCGGTGCAGTAGGAACGGTCGGAGTGGGCCGCCACCTTCGGCAGATGGTCGGGGTATCGGTACCTCTCCTTGGCCAGGGTAAAGCTGGCTGTGATGATGACGCCGGGGACGTGGAACGGCTGGGATTTGACGAACGGCACCAAACCGCCGATCGTGCACCCGAGTTCGTCGTGGTACTTGTCCAGTAGCGCAGCCGTCGGCTCCAGGACCTGCGTCAAGTCCGTCAGGGCCTGGCGGTTCTCGCCCAGTACCTCGTTGCCGCTGTCGGCCAGACCGATAGCGCTGAGCAGGAAGGTGTCCAGGCTGTTCTGCTCTTGAACGATGCTCTCGCTCATGGTGGTCGTGGCGTTGAGCGCGGCGGTCAGGTCCGGGGCGGCGTCAGCGTAGGACCGGAACACCGGTGCCATGGTGGCGACCTCGTGTTCCAGGGTGCCCAGGCTGGGCTCGATCTCCGCCAGCAGCTTGTCGAAATCGGTGAGCGCCTGGCCCAGTTTCTGCCCGCGGCCGTTGAACGCCGTCGACACAGCGCTCAGGGTCTCGTTGAGCTTCTTCGGGTCGATCTTGTCCAGAACCCTCAACAGCTGTTGGAACACCGTGTTGATCTCGACGGTGACGTGTTCGCCCGCCAAGACCTGGCCGGCGTGCAGGCGGGCGGTGGCCGGTTCAGGCGGCGCCACCAACTCCACGGACTTGGCCCCGAACACCGTCGTCGAGGCGATCCGGGCGGTGACGTTCGCCGGGATCACCCGCAGCTGGCCGGGCTCGAGCTCCAGTCGCAGCGCCGCGGTACCGTCCGGCAGCGGATCGATGGACCCGACCTTGCCGACCTGAACGCCGCGCATCTTGACCTTGGCGTCGGGGTACATCACCAGCCCGGCTCGCGACGAGAGCACCGTGACCGACACCGTGCGGGTGAAGCTGCCCCGGAACAGGCTGATCGGCAACGCGATTGCAGCGGCGATGATCAGCACGGTGGCCAGCCCGATCAGCGGACGCAGATAGGCCGGCTGTTCGCGCCGCGCACCGGCGGACCGATGCCGGCCCGCAGCCGCCCCACGGGCGGGGCCGTCGAGAGAACCACCCAACGGCGGATCCACCGTCGCTCCCAGCACCATCAGCCCTCCGCCACCGCAGTGTTGCAGCAGGCGGCATCGTGAGTTCCCGCACCGGCACCGCTACACACCACCGCCCCCTTCCACAACGGTTACCGCCCACACCGCGGTCGGCCCCCGATGGTGTGCGCCAATCCGATCCGGGCACCAACCGGGCCTCCCCCGGCCCCGACCGCCTGCTCGAAGAGTTCTACGCACTGTGCCACACGCAGGGCACCCCGCGGGCGGCCTTGCGAATTCAGGCAACACGGCATCGAAGAATTCCCACTGTCCTCAGGTGACCGCACCGACGGTCTTGAGTTCGATGATCCGGTCCCAGTCCAGGCCGAGCTCGGTCAGGATGTCGTCGGTCTGCTCGGCGAAACCGGGCGCCGGGCCCGTCGACGGTGCGGTCACGTCGAACTGCACCGGGTTGGCGACCAATTCAAGCTCGCCGGCCTGCACGATGTATTCGTTGGCGCGGATCTGCGCGTCCTGAGCGGCCTGCAGGGTGTCCTGGACCGGAGCCCACGGGCCGGCCAGGGTGGCGAAGCGCTCACTCCACTCGGGCAGCGTCCGCTTGGCCATTGCCGCGCGCAAGATCTCCACGGCGGCCGGGGTGTGCTCGGCAAACGACTGCGCGGTGGAAAAACGCGGATCGTCGATGTAGGCGTCGAGCTCCATGTGTTGACACACGTCGGCCCAGAACTTGGTGGGCTGCATCATGACAAAGGAGATGTAGCGCTCGTCGGCGGTGGCGTAAACCCCCACCAGCGGGTTGATCGGCGAGCCGTGCACCCCGGGCGGCTGCTGGATCATGCGCTCACCCAGATGACTGGTCAAGGCGACGGTGTGGCCCATGGCCCACAGTCCGCTGCCCAGCAGCGACACGTCCACCACCGCCGGCTCACCGGTGCGCTCGCGCTTGAACAGTGCCGCCGCGATACCGCCGGCCAGGTTGGTGCCCGAGATGGTGTCGCCATAGGCGGGCCCAGGCGGGCCGATCATGCCCTCGATACCGGGCGGGGTGATGGTGGCGGCGGTACCGGCACGACACCAGAACGCGGTCATGTCATAACCGCCCTTTTCCGATTCGATGCCGCGGGGACCCAGCGCACTGCCGCGCGCGTAGATGATCTTCGGGTTGACCGCGCGGATGTCCTCGACGTCCATGGCGAACTTCTTGCGATGGCCGGGAAGAAAACTGGTCAGGAAGACATCGGCGCGCTTCGCCAGTTCGAGCAAGACGTCGCGGCCCTCGGGGGTCGACACGTCCAGGCCGATGCTGCGCTTACCGCGGTTGGCGTGCTCGATGTTGGGGTTGGGGTCGCCTTCGACCCGCAGCATTCCGGTTTGGCGCAGGCCTCGCTGCGGGTCACCGGTCACCGCGTGCTCGACCTTGATGACCTCGGCACCCCACTCCGCCAGCACCGCCCCGGCCGACGGGACGAACCCATACATGGCGACTTCCAGGACGCGAACACCCTCGAGCGGCCTCATGCCGGAGCCCCGGCGACGGGCATGGCGAAGGTCTTGCTCTCCAGGAACTCCTCCAGCCCGGCGACTCCCATCTCGCGCCCGATGCCGGATTGCTTGTAGCCCCCGAAGGGGGTGTCCGGGCTGAAGTAGTTGCCTCCGTTGATCGAGAACGTTCCGGTGCGGATCCGGCGCGCCACCGCCAGCGCCCGGTCCTGGCTGCCGAAGACCGCCCCGGACAGGCCGTAGATCGAGTTGTTGGCGATCCGGACCGCATCGTCGTCGTCGTCGTAGCCGATCACCGTCAGGACCGGTCCGAAGACCTCCTCCTGGGCGATCTCGCTGTCGGGATCGACACCGGTCAAAAGCGTCGGGGTGTAGAAGAAGCCGGGGTCGACCTTCTCCCCGCCGGTCACCAGGGTGGCGCCGGCGGCAATCGCGCGCTGCACCATGGCGTCGACCTTGTCGCGCTGCTTGGCGCTGATCAGCGGACCCATGTAGGTCGTTGGGTCGGTCGGGTCGCCGTAACGCACGTGCGAGAAGTTCGTCTTGACCAGTTCGACGATCTCGTCGTGATGACTGTTGGGCACCAGCAGCCGCGATGTCAGGGCACAGCCCTGCCCGGCGTGGGTCACCATGGAGAAGGCGGCGAACAGCGCAGCCATGTTGAAGTCGGCGTCGTCGAGGATGATCGCCGCGGACTTGCCGCCGAGTTCCAGGAAGACCCGCTTGAGGGTCCCGCTGGCGGCGGCCATGATGGCCCGGCCCGTCGGGGTGGAGCCGGTGAAGGTGACCATGTCCACGTCCGGATCGGTGGTCAGGGCCGCCCCGACCGCCGGGTCCGACGAGCTGATCACGTTGACCACCCCGGCGGGGATATCGGTGTGGTTGGCGATCAGCTCACCGAGCGCCAGCGTCACCAGCGGGGTGTCCGGCGCGGCCTTGAGGACCACGGTGCAGCCGGCTGCCAACGCAGGGCCCAGCTTGGCCAGGGCCAGCTGATTGGGGTAGTTGTAGGCGATGATCGCGGCGACCACACCCGCGGCTTCCTTCTCCACCCACCGGTGGTGCAGCATTCCCCGACTCTCCACGTTGCCGAGATCTTCGGTCAGCGGATAGGTCTTCAGCAGATCGGCGTAGTAGCGGACGATCGCGATCGGCTGGTCGAGCTGCGCGCCCTGGGTCAGCGCCGGGGTGGCGCCGACCTCGGCGATGGTGAGCGCCGCCAGTTCGTCACGGTGCTCGACGAGTGCCCGGTGCAGTTGATCCAGGCAGCGGATACGCAGCTCGGTGTCGGTGGACCAGTCGCCCGCGTCGAAGGCCTCGCGCGCCGCCGCGACGGCTGCCCTCGCGTGCTCGACGCCGGCCTCCGGCGCGTGGCCGAGCACTTCTCCGGTGGCCGGGTTGAGCGATGCATAGGTGGTGTCGGCACCCACCAGCTCGCCGTTGATCAGCAGGCGCCGGTCGACTCGCTCGTCGGCGGCGGTCTCGGCTGTGCCCAGCGAATGCATCCAAGCCTCCCGGCGGGTAACTAGATTCTCATCTGCGGCGAATCATACATCGCCTATACGAGAACTCAAGGGAGCGCGAAGGGCCTTGCGGCTGAGATCGTTCCGCCGAGAGCGCAAGCGGTTACTGCCTTTTCGCTGCTGAGAAGCGGTCTACGCGTGCCTTGCCAGAAGCAGTTGTGCGAGAGTACGATTCTCAACGCTCGGAAAGGAGATTCTTTGTGACCGAGACGGGCCTCGTGAGAACTGCTGTCGTGACCGGAGGCGCCTCGGGCATCGGCGCGGCAGTCGTGGACCGACTGCGCGCCGCCGGCCACCGGGTGGCGATCATCGACCTCCATCCGAACGACCTGGAGCTGGCCTTCGCCGCCGACGTGACCGATCGCGCGCAGATCGACGCCGCGCTGACGCAGATCCGCGAACAACTCGGCCCGGTCACCATCCTGGTCAACGCCGCCGGCCTGGACGGCTTCAAGAAGTTCAGCCACATCAGCTTCGAAGACTGGCAGCGCGTCATCGACGTCAATCTCAACGGTGTCTTCCACACCATCCAGGCCGTACTGCCAGACATGGTCGACGCCGGATGGGGACGGATCGTCAACATCTCCTCCTCCAGCACGCATTCCGGCACGCCGTATATGGCGCACTACGTGGCCGCCAAGTCCGCCGTCAACGGGCTGACCAAAACGCTGGCCCTGGAATACGGCCCCGCTGGAATCACCGTCAATGCCGTGCCTCCGGGCTTCATCGACACCCCGATGCTGCGCAACGCCGCGAGCCGCGGGTTTCTCGGCGACATCGACGACAACATCGCCCGCACCCCGGTGCGGCGGATGGGCAAGCCCGAGGACATCGCCGCGGCCTGCGCGTTCCTGGCGTCGGAGGAGGCCGGCTACATCACCGGCCAGATCCTGGGCGTCAACGGCGGCCGGAACACCTGAACTTCCAACAAGTTCCGCCACATCACGGCGGATCCAGCGTAACGAAAGGAACAGCTGTGGGACGCGTTGCCGGAAAGGTCGCCTTCATCACGGGCGCCGCCCGCGGCCAGGGCCGCAGCCACGCGCTGCGCCTGGCCGAGGAAGGCGCCGACATCATCGCCGTCGACCTGTGCCAGGACATCGAGACCATCGGCTACCCGATGGCGCGGCCCGAGGATCTGGAGGAGACCGCCAAGCTGGTGGAGAAGACCGGGCGCAGCATCGTCACCGCCCAGGCCGACGTGCGCGACGCGGCGGCGCTCAAAACCGCGCTCGATGCCGGTCTGGCCGAGTTCGGCAAACTCGACATCGTTGTCGCCCAGGCCGGCGTCGCCGGCATGAAGGGCAACCCGCCACTGCAGGCGTGGACCGACGTCATCAACACCAACCTGGTCGGCACCATCAACGGGATTCAAGTCGCACTGCCCCACCTGTCCGAAGGCGCTTCGATCATCGCCACCGCCTCGGCCGCCGCCTTGATGGACGCCCACCAGAAGGCGAACCCGGGCGGCGACCCAGGCGGGATGGCCTACATGACCTCCAAGCGCCTGATCGCGCAGTACGTGCACGACCTGGCAACGGAGTTGGCGGTGCGCGGCATCCGCGCCAACGTCATTCATCCGACCAACTGCAACACCGACATGTTGCAGAGCGAACCGATGTACCGCTCCTTCCGCCCCGACCTGGAACATCCGACCCGCGCCGACGCCGAGCCGGTCTTCTACGTCCAGCAGGCGATGAAGGTGCCGTTCATCGAGCCCGAGGACATCTCCAACGCGGTGCTGTGGCTGGCCTCCGACGAGGCCCGCTACGTCACCGGGATGCAGTTGCGGGTCGACGCCGGCGGCTACCTCAAGTGGTACGACTACCACGTCTGATGACGCCCGCCGTTTCGCGCCGGAAAGGAGCAAGGACATGAAGGTTTCCGTTGACGGCCAGCGGTGCCAGGGCCACACGCTGTGCGCGATGATCGCGCCTGATTCGTTCGTGCTCAACGACATCGACGGCACTTCGTCGCCGGTCTCGGAGACGGTTCCCGAAGACCAGCAGGATGCGGTCCGCGAGGCCGCACACTCCTGCCCCGAACAAGCCATCCTCATCGAGGAATGACGAGGGAGAATTCCTTGAGCGTCGACGACTCACTGGCCGCGACCGGCCAAGACGATGCATCCGACGATCGCAAGAAGAACACCTACTACTTCGATCGGCACACCCCGGAGTACCGTGACCGCTTCGACGAGATCACCAGCGAAATGCACGCCACATGCCCGATGGCGTGGAGTCCCACCTACAACGGACACTGGGTGGCCGCCGACAGCAAGCACGTCTTCGAGCTGGCCCGCTGTCCCGCCGTGTCCAACCATCACGACATCAGCGGGCAGACTCCCTTCCAGGGCATCACCATCCCCAAGGCCAGCCGCGCGACGGTGGTGCGCGGCGGCATCCTCGAGATGGACGAGCCCGAGCACAGCGCCTACCGCGGTGCGCTGAACCCGTACCTGTCCCCCGCCGCGATCAAGCGGTGGGTGCCGTTCGTGGACGAGATCACCCGCGCCGCAGTCGATGAGCACATCGAGTCGGGACGGATCGACTTCGTCGAGCACCTGGCCAACGTGGTCCCGGCGGTGTTCACCCTCGCCATGATGGGCATCGAACTCAAAAAATGGAATGTCTACAGCGAGCCCACACATGCCTCGGTGTACACCCCCGAGCACTCGCCGGACCGCGAGAAGATCAACGAGCAGCACCGCGAAATGGGCATCGACATCATCAACAACATGATGGAGATCCGGGAGAACCCGCGCCCGGGACTGGTCAACGCGATGCTGCAACTGCGCATCGACGGTGAGCCGGCGCCCGACATCGAGATTCTGGGCAACCTGGGCCTGATCATCGGCGGCGGCTTCGACACCACCACGGCGCTCACCGCGCACGCCCTGGAATGGCTTGGCGAGCACCCGTCCGAACGCACCCGGCTCAGCCAGGAGCGCGCAACCCTGTTGGACCCCGCGACAGAGGAATTCCTGCGGTTCTTCACCCCAGCACCCGGCGACGGGCGGACGTTCGCCGAGGACGTCGAAGTGGAGGGACAGCAGTTCAAGCAGTACGAAAGGCTGTGGCTGTCCTGGGCGATGGCCAACCGCGACCCCGCGATCTTCGAGGAACCCGACCGCGTCATTCTCGACCGTAAGGGCAACCGGCACTTCAGCTTCGGGCTGGGGATACACCGCTGCATCGGCTCCAACGTGGCGCGCACCGTCTTCAAATCCATGCTGACGGCGGTGCTCGACCGGATGCCCGACTACCGGTGCGACCCCGAAGGCACCGTGCACTATGACACCATCGGGGTGATCCAGGGCATGCGAAACCTGCCCGCCACCTTCACTCCCGGAAAACGGCTGGGGCCGGGCCTGGATGAGACCCTGGAAAAGCTGCAGCGCATCTGCGACGAGCAGGAGTGCGCCCGCCCGATCACCGAACGCAAGGAAGCGGTCGTCATCGACTGACGCTTCTCGGCGCGAGCAGACACAGAATCGCACGCACGCAGAGCGTGTCGTGCGATTCTGTGTCTGCTCGCCGGCGCTGGGGTCCCGGGTCAGCCGCGGGGCAGACCCAGTCCCTGCTGGGCGATGATGTTGCGGTGAATCTCCGAGGTGCCTCCGGCGATGGTGCCCGAGAAACTGCGCGCGTGGCGCTCGAACCAGCTGGCGAAGTAGCTGTCGAGGTTCATGGGGGCATAGGGTCCCGAGTTCGCCGGGTGCACCAGGCCTTGCGCCCCAGCCGCGTCGAGCGCATGGCCGGAGGCGAACATCTCGGCCTCTGAGCCGAGCAGCTTGAGCACCGACAGCGCGGCCACGTCCTCTTCACCGCGCGCAGCCCGCGCCAGCGCGGCCGACCCGAGCAGGCGCAGCGCCTGATAATCCATGACCGCCGTGGCGAATCGGTCACGCTCGAGGGCACCCTCGGGGTGGAAGTCGGCGATGATGTTGTCCAGCCTGTCGGCGAAACCCAGCCACATCATGGTTCGCTCGTGACCCAGCGAGCCGTTGGCCACCCGCCAGCCGCCATGGAGCGGACCGATCAGGTTCTCGGCCGGCACGCGCACATCGGTGAAGAAGACCTCGTTGAAGTCTTTGTCCTCGATCCCGCAGATGGTGGGGAACGGCCGCCGCACCACCCCCGGAGTGTCGGTGGGGATCACCAGCACACTGATGCCTTTGTGTTTGGGCGCATCGGGATCGGTGCGGACGAAGGTCAGCAGCACATCGGCGTCGTGCGCTCCAGAGGTCCAGACCTTCTGCCCGTTGACGACAAAGGAATCGCCGTCGCGGTCGGCCCGGGTGCGCAATGACGCCAGATCCGATCCCGCGCTCGGCTCGCTCATGCCCAGTGAGGCGGTGATCTCCGCACGCAGGATCGGCACCGCCCAGCGTCGCTTGTGTTCGTCGGTGCCGAACGTCAGCAATGACGCGGCGATGATGTTGACGCCCTGCGGATTGAAGCTGTGGTAAATCCTGCGCCGGCAGAGCTCTTCCAGATGCACGAACTGCTGCAGCAGGGTGGCGTTGCGACCGCCGAACTCCGGCGGATTACCGGGCAACAGCCAGCCGTTGTCGAACAGCAGGCGCTGCCAGCGGCGGGCCCACGTCGGCATGTGCGAGACCGAGCGGGGCCGCTCCAGGGTCTGGGCCTCGGGCGGCAGGTTGGCGTCGAGGAACGCCGCGAACTCGGCGCGAAATTCCTCGACCTCGGGATCAAATGCGAGTTGCAAGGTATTCCTCGGCGATCGCGGCACGGTGCTGCGCGGCGCCCCCCAGCATCAGCTCACCGGCTTTGGCCCGCTTGAGCGCGAACTGCAGGTCGTTCTCCCAGGTGAATCCCATCGCCCCGAACAGCTGAAGCCCGTGCCGGAAGACCACCGACTGGCATTCGCCCGCCGAGGCCTTGGCCATCGCCGCGGCCATCCGCCGGCGTGGGTCGTCGACCGAGATGGTCAGCGCCGCAAAGTACGCCAGCGCCCGGGCGCGTTCGATCGCCACGTGCATGTCCGCCGCCTTGTGCTGGACGGCCTGAAACGACCCGATCGGAACCCCGAACTGGTGCCGGCTGCGCACGTGCTCCAGCGCCAGGTCGAGAATGCGCTGGCAGGCGCCCACCATCGTCAGCGCCATCCCGCACAGCGCGACGTGGCGGGCCCGCTCGACATCGCCCCGGATGCGGGCGGTGTCGGCGACCTCGACGCCGGCGAAGGACACGTCGCTGATGTGCAACGTCGGGTCGAAAACGGTCGACGTGCGGGTGGTGACAGCGCCGGCATCGACCACGAACACGCCCGCCGCGGTGACCACCGCCAGCCGGTCGGCGCGGTCGGCGTCCAGCACACCCACGGCGGTGCCGTCGAGCACCCAGCCGCCGGCATTGCGGTGCGCGGTCACCCCGCTGTACACCGCGGCACCGGTGGACCCATCCGGCTGGTGCTGCTCGCCGACCAGGGGCGCGAACTGGGTCATAGTGGCCAGAAACGGTGTGGGATCGGTGGCGCGGCCCAGTTCTTCGAGCACGATCGCCAGCTCCACCGCGGTTTCCGGCTGGTGCAGCTCGGTCAATCCGAGGTCGACGTAGACCTTCCAGAGGGCGTCGACGTCCTTGCGCAGCGCCTCGGCGTCGCCCTGCCCCTCGGCGACCCTGCGCACCAGTGCGGGCGAGCACTGCTTACCCACCACGTCGCGCACCGTGGCCTGCCACAGTCGCTGGTCTTCGTCGAACTCCAACAGCATCGCAGCCACCTTCCCGAACGCCGGTTGAGAATACCATTCTCATCACCGGATGTAATGCTCTCGTAGCCAGGGTTGCGCATCACCGCTGCACAACCGATCCGATCGGCCGGGGGCGCAGCCACCGGGACGTGCGAGGTGAACGCGGAGCGAGAACCTTGTTCTTGCTTGAAAAGAATACAGCTATACAATGGGTCGCACCGGGGGTCGGGCGGCACCGTGACTGCGACACAGTGCCCGGCGGACAGTACGGCGAAGGGCGGCGTTGATGATCGAACACCCGGACGGCACCCGCACGCCTGTCATCGACGCCAGCGTGCACATCTTCGCGGCGTCCAACAGCGACCTTCGCAGCTTCCTGCGGGAGCCGTTCAAAAGCCGCGGATTCCCCGACTACGAGATGGACTGGTACGGCGCGCCGGGCGGCGAGTACGCACCGCGAACCGACGGTCCGCAGCGCCAATACCCGGGTTCGGACCCCGATCTGGTCGCCCAACACCTGTTCGCCGAAGGCGGAGTCGACGTCGCGGTACTGCACCCGATGACCCGCGGCGTCATGCCGGACCGGCATCTGGGATCGGCGATCACCGCGGCGCACAACGAGATTCTGGTCTCGCGCTGGCTGAACCACGGCGAGCACGGGAACCGGTTTCGGGGCACCATCCGCGTCAACCCGGACGACATCGCCGGAGCCCTGCGCGAGATCGACCGCTGGAAAGACCACCCGCGGGTGGTGCAGATCGGCGTTCCGTTGCAGTCCCGGGAGCTGTTCGGCAAGCCCCAGTTCTGGCCGCTGTGGGAGGCCGCCGTCGACGCCGGGCTTCCGGTGGCAGCGCACATCGAGGTGGGTTCGGGCATCTCCGCCTCGCCGACGCCGTCCGGCGTTCCCCGCACCTACGAGCAGTACGTGAGCTTCATGGCGTGCAACTACCTCTACCACCTGATGAACATGATCGCCGAAGGCGTGTTCGAGCGGATGCCGGAGCTGAAGTTCGTGTGGGCCGACGGTGCCGCGGATCTGCTCACCCCGATCATCTGGCGGATGGACACCTTCGGCCGGCCGCACCTGGAGCAGACACCCTGGGCGCCGAAGATCCCCAGCGACTACCTGCCCGGCCACGTCTTCTTCGTCCAGGGCGCCATGGACGGCCCCGGGGACGCCGACTTCGCCGGCGAATGGTTCGGCTTCACCGGCAAAGACGACATGGTGATGTATGGATCCAGCTATCCGCATTGGCAGCACAACGAACTGACCGTTCCGCATTCGTTCAGTGCCGAGCAGCGCGACAAGCTGTGCTGGCGCAACGCCAGTCGGCTCTACGGCATCGACGTTACGGCCGTCGCGGGCGCACACTAGAGAGCATCAGGGACCGAGGGAGTTCACCATGACCGCGACAGCCACCGAGCGCCAGCCGGCCACCGAGCGAATCGCCGTGCGGTGTGTGGATTCAGATGTTCATCCGGTGCCGCGCCGCGGCGAGTTGGTGCAGTACCTCCCGGAGCCATGGCGCAGCAAGTACTTTCTGCCCCGCCGGGTGGGCGATCAGATCTACTACGACGCCCCCGACTACGCGCACGCTTTCGCCATGCGCGTCGACACGTTTCCGGCCGATGGCGAGTTCCCCGGCAGCGATCCGGAGTTGGCGTTCAAACAGCTCATCATGGAGGCGGGCGCGGATTTCGCGATCCTGGAGCCCGCCGCCTATCCGGCCCGCTTTCCCGAAGCGCAGCAGGCGATGTCCTCGGCACTCAACGACTGGCAGGCCAACCACTGGCTCGACGCCAAGAACAACTGGCATCAGCGCTGGCGCGGGTCGATCTGCGCGGCGATCGAGGACCCGGCCGGCGCGGTGGCCGAGATCGAGAAGTGGGCGGGCCACCCCTATATGGCGCAGATCTTGATCAAGGCCGAACCCCGGCCGTCGTGGGGCGACCCCAAGTACGACCCGATCTGGGCGGCCGCCACCAAGCACGACATCACCGTGAGCTGTCACCTGTCGCGCAGCCACCACGAGGAACTGCCGATGCCGCCGGTGGGAATGCCGAGCTACAACCACGATTTCATGGTCACCTACTCGCTGTTAGCGGCCAACCAGGTGATGAGCCTGGTATTCGACGGGGTTTTCGATCGGCACCCCAACCTGCGCATCGTGCTCGTCGAGCATGCCTTCACCTGGATTCTGCCGCTGATGTGGCGGATGGACGCCATCTACGAAGCCCGCAGATCGTGGGTGGAGATCAAACGCAAGCCCAGTGAATACGTCAAAGACCACATCAAGTTCACCACCCAGCCGCTGGACTACCCGGAGGACAAGACCGAACTGTCCCGCGCCTTGGAGTGGATGGAGTGCGAGAAGATCCTGCTCTATTCCTCCGACTACCCGCATTGGACCTTCGACGACCCGCGTTGGCTGGTCAAACACCTGCCCAAGGCAGCCCGGGAGGCAGTGATGTTCCGTAACGGCCTGGCGACCTATCACCTTCCCGACACCGTCCCGGCCCTCGAGGGACAGGTGCGGGTGTTCTAGATGGGGCAGGAGGAGAAGCGGCCCCGGTTGGCCCAGGGCCGCGAGCATGTCGTTGCGACCGTCGATGAGATCCCGCCTGGGACACACAAGCTCGTGCCGATCGGCCATCACGGCGTCGGCGTGTACAACATCAACGGGACGTTCTACGCGATCGCAAACTTCTGCCCGCACCAGGGCGGACCGCTGTGCGCGGGCCGGTTGCGCGGCCGTACCGTCGTCGACGAGCAGAGCCCCGGTGACGCCGCCATGGTCCGCGACCTGGAGTACATCTACTGCCCCTGGCACCAGTGGGGTTTCGAGCTCGCCACCGGCACGACTGCGGTCAAGCCGGAGTGGAGCATCCGCACTTACCCGGTGCGGGTTGTCGGCAACGACGTCCTCGTCCAGGCCTAACGCACAGGAGTATTCGGTGGCCGCTGTCGAAGTCAACGGGGGAAATGTCGTCTACGAGATCCTCGGTTCCACCGGTGATCTGATCGTGCTGACCCCCGGCGGCCGGTTCTCCAAGGAGATCCCGGGCCTGCGCCCGCTGGCCGAAGCGCTCGTCGACGGCGGCTACCGGGTGCTGTTGTGGGACCGCCCCAATTGCGGCGCCTCCGACGTGCAGTTCTACGGCCAGTCCGAATCGCACATGCGTGCCGAGACCCTGCACGGGTTACTCACCGCACTGGGGACCGGACCGGTCATCCTGGCCGGCGGGTCAGGCGGGGCGCGGGACTCGATCCTGACCACGATGCTCTATCCGGAACTGGTCACCAAGCTGGCGCTGTGGAACATCGTGGGCGGCATCTACGGCACCTTCGTGCTCGGTTCCTACTACGTGGTGCCCAGCATCCTCGCCGTCCGCGGTGGCGGGCCCAAAGCACTGCTGGACATTCGCGAGTGGCAGGAGCGGGGCGCAGAGAACCCCGACAACGAGGCACGCCTGCTCGGCCTGGACGGCGATGCCTTCCTCAAGGTGATGTTGCGCTGGCTCAACGCATTCGTCTCCAAACCGGGCCAGACGATTCCCGGCGTCGACGACGAGATGTTCGACCGGATCACGGTGCCCACCCTGATCATCCGGGGCGGCGAGAACGACTGGGATCACCCCAAGCGCACCTCGCTGGAGGTCAACTGCCTGATCAGGGGATCAGAGCTGATCGACCCGCCGTGGCCCGAAGATGCGTGGGAGCGAGCAGCCGAGGACCGCGCGTCGGGAAAGGTCAGTCATTTCAACATGTTCGACACCTGGGTGCTGGCCGCCCCGGCGATCCTGGAGTTCCTGGGGCGTTGATGCGGTCATCGGGTGTGAAGGTGAACCTCGCAGTTCAGCGACGCCTCCAGTGCGGTGTGGACGCGGCTCTCGCCGACCCGCTGCAGATCCGGTTCGGCAACAGTCACGTGCACGACGTCGAGACCGTCCGGCCCCGGCACCCGGACGATCTCACCGGCGAGTCCCAGCCCGGCGAGCACCCCGTGAACGTCGTCGTCGGTGCCCCTGCTCAGATAGGTCACCACGCCGGGCTGCGGGGTGGTGCCGAAAGCGTTGGCGCACAGTCGGATTCCCAATTCCCGGACGTCGTCCTCGAATCCGGTGATCAGCAGTCGCACATGGCGCCGGCCCACCTCGACATCGGCATCGACCACGTCGGCACCGGCCCGGGCCGCCAGCTCCCGCAGGCGTGCCATTCCCGTCGTCACATGCTCGGGCGTCAGCGTCCCAGCAGGGTCGACGTCGAGGCGTACCACCGCTGTTCTCACGTCCGTGAGCCTAGTCAAACGAGGTGGCGATGACGACCAAGTGCACGGCTACCCCCGACCTGTCGGCCATCACCGTGGCCGCCTGGCCGGGCTGCGAACCCCGGCTGCTGGGGGCGCGATCGGAAGCCGAGTCCGCCGCGCAGTATCTGGCCGACGGCGGATATCAGGCACTCGACGACGCCGACGGGTTGCTCGGCGAGGTGCAGCGCAGCGGCCTGCTGGGCCGCGGCGGTGCGGCGTTCCCCCTGGGGGTCAAGCTGTGCTCGGTTCGCGACGGCGGCCGGCGCGCCGGCGGCGCCGTGGTGGTGGCCAACGGTGAAGAGGGCGAACCGGCTTCGGCCAAGGACCGCTGGCTGTTGCGTCGCCGGCCGCATCTGGTGATCGACGGTCTGCGGCTGGCAGCCGCGATGGTGGCGGCCCGCAGTGCCTACGTCTATGTCTCGGACCCGATGTCCGCCCGCAGCGTCGAGAACGCGCTCAGTCAGCTGGGCCAGGAGGTTCTCGGCGGGTTGTCGATCGAGGTGTTCGTCGTCGACCCGAGCTATGTGGCCGGTGAGGAGACCGCCGCGGTGCGGGCGATCAACGGCGGCCCGGCGAAGCCGACCGACAAGCCGCCCCGCCCTTACCAGCGGGGCGTCGCTGCGCTTCCGACGCTGGTGTCCAATGTCGAGACGCTGGCGAACCTTCCCTTTGTCCTACGGCACGGCGCGGACGCCTTTCGCGCAAAGGGAACCGCACTGTCCCCAGGAACCTTCCTGGCCACCGTGAGCGGCGGCGGGCGACCACCGGTGCTCTACGAGCTGCCGCACGGCATCGCGCTCTCTGAGTTACTGCGCCTGCACGGCCTGGCGGGCGAGCAGGTCCGCGGCGTGCTGATGGGCGGCTACTTCGCCGGCCTGCTCAACCCCGACGAACTGCGGGTCGGCCTCGACCACGAATCGCTGCGCGCCGTCGGCAGCGGCCTGGGCTGCGCAGCGATCGCCGTCCTCACCGAGGAGTGCCCCGTCGCGGTGGCAGCCTCGGTGTTGGCCTACTACGGCCGGGAGAACGCCGGCCAGTGCGGATCGTGCTTCAACGGCACCGCGGCGATGGCGGCGGTTGCCGAAGCACTGCGCGACGGTGTGGCGACGGATGCCGACGTCGAGCGACTGCGCAGGTGGGCCGGGACGCTGCCCGGACGCGGCGCCTGCGCAACGCTGGACGGCGCCGCAGGCGTTGCCGCCAGCCTGCTGACCCGCTTCCCGGAATTGGTGGCCGGCCACTCAGAGGGCTGCTGCGACACCTGCCGAAGCGGCGCCTTCCGCGCCGCACGTCCCTACGCGATCGAGGAGGCGACGGTATGAGGATCCGACTGGACCGCACGGTGTGCGACGGGTTCGGCTACTGCGCCAAGCACGCCCCGGAGTACTTCTCCCTGGACGACTGGGGTTATGCCTCCCTGACGGGCGACGGGTCGGTCGCCGCTGCCGACGAGCACGACGTCATGCGCGCCCTGCTGGACTGCCCGGTGCACGCCATCATCGAGGTCCCCGAGGAGGACGACGCGTGAGCTCACGCCCACTGCCCTTGGTCACGCCCGAGAACGAGTTCTTCTGGACCGCTGGTGCCGATGGCGTACTGCGACTGCAGAACTGCCTCGACTGTGCCGCGCTGATTCATCCGCCCCAGCCGGTGTGCCGGTACTGCCGGGGGACGAACATGGGGGTGCGCGACGTCTCCGGGCGGGCCACGGTGGCCGGGTTCACCGTCAACCACCGGTTCAGCCTTCCCGGACTGCCGGCGCCCTACGTGGTGGCCCAGGTAGCGATCAACGAGGATCCCCGAGTTCGACTCACCACCAACATCATCGATTGCGATCCCGACCAACTGGAGCTCGGCCGGCAGGTCGAGGTGGTGTTCGAGAACATCGAAGACGTATGGCTGCCGCTGTTTCGTCCGGTACCCGGCGATGCGGAAGACTCGCAGAACCGGCCACTTCCCGCGGACGAGATCGCGCCCGAGGACTTCGCACAGCACGTGCGGCCGATGGTGACGACCGACAAGTTCGAGGACAAGTCGGCGATCACCGGGATCGGGGCGTCCCGAATCGGGCGACGGCTGATGGCTGCACCCTTGGCCCTGACCGTGGAGGCATGCCAAGCGGCTGTCGCCGACGCCGGCTTGACCTTCGAGGACATCGACGGGCTCTCGACGTATCCGGGTCTCGACGTCGCGGGCATGGGCGAAGGCGGGATCTCGGCGCTGGAGGGCGCTTTGGGACTGCGCCCGACCTGGATCAACGGCGGCATGGACACCTTCGGGCCCGCCGGCTCCGTGATCGCCGCGATGATGGCCGTTGCCACCGGTCTGGCCCGCCACGTGCTGTGTTTCCGCACAGTGTGGGAATCGACGTTCGGCGAGCGGATGAAGGCGGGCAGAGCCACGATGCCCGGCGGACGGCGCACGGACAGTTGGCAGGTGCCGTTCGGTGCAACCTCCGCCGCACACACGTTGGCGCTCAACGCTCAACGGCACTTCCACCGCTACGGCACGACCCGCGAGACACTCGGCTGGATCGCGTTGAACCAGCGTGCCAACGCAGCACTGAACCCGACGGCGATCTACCGCGACCCGATGGACATGGACGATTACCTGTCCGCCCGGATGATCACCACACCGTTCGGCCTCTACGACTGCGACGTGCCGTGCGACGGTGCGGTGGCGGTGATCGTCTCCGCCGTGGACGCCGCCCGAGACCTGGCCAAACCGCCGGTGCTGGTGGAGGCGGTCGGCACCCAGATCATCGAGCGGCTGGACTGGGACCAGAGCCCCCTGACCCACGAGCCGCAGGTCCTCGGCCAGGCCGCCCACCTGTGGTCGCGGACCTCGCTGCGCCCAGCCGACGTCGATGTCGCCGAACTCTATGACGGGTTCACCTTCAACTGCCTGTCCTGGATCGAGGCCTTGGGCTTCTGCGGCATCGGCGAGGCCAAGAGCTTTCTCGACGGCGGCACCAACATCGCCCGCGACGGCGTCCTGCCCCTCAACACCCACGGCGGTCAGCTCTCGCACGGGCGCACCCACGGGATGGGGCTGATCCACGAGGCCGTCACACAGCTGCGCGGAGAAGCCGGGGCGCGCCAGGTCGCCGGCGCCAGGGTCGCCGTGGCCAGCAGCGGCGGGCTGACACCGAGCGGAGTCATATTGCTGCGGACCGATTCCTAAGGAGGGGCGGATGGGTCGAACAGTGCGCCCGCGAATGATCAGCGCCGGCGGCGTGCCGATGTCGGCGCTGGTTGCCGAAGTCCCCGACCCGCGGGCGGTGGTGATCGCGCTGCACGGCGGCGGGACCACGTCGATCTATTTCGACTGCCCCGGGCAGCCGAACCTGTCGCTGCTGAGAGCCGGTGCGGCACTGGGATACACGGTGATCGCACTCGATCGGCCCGGTTACGGCAGCTCGGCACTGTACCCCGACGAGACAGCCACACCCGAGCAGCGGGTGCGGCTGGCCTATCTGGCCGTCGACCGGATTCTCGGGGACCGGGCGCGCGGCGCCGGCCTGTTCCTGCTGGGGCACTCCAACGGTTGCGAACTGGCGGTACGGATGGCCGCCGATGAGCGCGGCGCCGAGCTGCTGGGGATGGAGCTGGCCGGTACCGGGCTGCGGTACAGCGACGCTGCCCGCGCCGCATTCAACGCACCCGAACCCGGCCAGCGCAACGCCGTCCTGCGCGAACTGCTCTGGGAGCCCGCCTCGCTGTATCCCGAAACGGTACTGCGCGGGATCACCAAGGTGTCCTCTGGTGCGCCCTATGAGGCGGACATGGTCGGCAGCTGGCCACGCCGGGACTTTCCCGCGCTGGCCGCACAGGTCCGGATACCGGTGCGCTTCACCTTCGCCGAGCACGAGCGGGTCTGGGAATCCGGCCCGGAGGCCCGCAGACAGATCCGCGAGGTGTTCAGCGCGGCAAACAGTTTCACCTGCAACGACCAAGAGAGCGCGGGCCACAATCTCAGCATCGGGTTCAGCGCGGAGCACTATCACCGGTCGGTGCTGTCATTCGTCGACGACTGCGCGGCCGCGGCGTTCGCGCGCGACAAGGAGGTCAGCTGATGCGCGTCGGTTTCATCGGGTTGGGCAGCCAGGGTGCGCCGATGGCGCGACGTATCGCCGAAGGCGGATACGCCATCACGCTGTGGGCCCGGCGGCCCGCCACTTTGGAGCCCTTCTCCGACACCGAGGCGCGCGTCGCGGACTCCCCCGCCGAGCTGGGCAGCCTCAGCGACCTGGTCTGCCTGTGCGTCGTCGGTGATGCCGACGTCGAGCAGGTGGTTTGTGGTGACCAGGGCGTCTTGGCCGGCATGCGGCCCGGCGGGATCATCGCGATTCACTCCACGGTGCATCCCGACACCTGCCGCCGCCTGGCGCAGCACTGCGAGCAGCACGGTGTTGCGGTGATCGATGCCCCGGTCAGCGGCGGCGGGCCGGCCGCTGCGGCCGGTACGTTGCTGGTGATGGCCGGCGGCGACCCCGAGGCCGTTCAGCGCTGCCGGCCGGTCTTCGAGACCTATGCCGACCCGGTGGTGCACCTGGGCGACCTGGGCTCCGGGCAGGTGACCAAGCTGCTCAACAATCTGTTGTTCACCGCCAACCTGGCGACCGCCGCCACGGCACTGGCGCTCGGCAGGCAACTGGGTGTCGCCACCGAACAGCTTGCCGAGGTGGTGTCACGGGGCAGCGCGAGCAGCTTCGCACTGAACAGCATCCGGGGCTCCGGCGGAACCCTGGACCGGTTGGCCGGGCTGGCGGGTGCCCTGTTGCAAAAGGACGTTCGCTTGGTGTCGGACCTGGCTCAGCGGGCGGAGGCGGAGCCGGGGGCTGTGCTCGACGCCGCCGACGCGGCCCTGTCGCTGATGAACCATCCCCGGTGACACCGGTCGGCGGCATTCGTCTCCGACGGCTTGCCGTTTGACTTACAGTAGCGGTTATAGTCCGTCGTCTCAGCGTCGACAGGTGCAGCGCGCGGCGCCCTGAGGAGGTTCGATGACCCAGGCCGAACTCGTCTTCGACCCGTTCTCCGAAGAGTATTTCGACAATCCGTTCGAGATATATCGGCGAATGCGCGAGGAAGCCCCGCTGTACTACAACGCCGAAGAAGACTTCTACGCCCTGACCCGCCACGAGGACGTGGCCGCGGCGCTCAAGGACTTCTCGACCTACTCATCGACCCGCGGCTGCGACCTGGCGATGGTGCGCGCCGGTTCGGCGCCGCAGCAGATGATCATCTTCATGGACCCGCCGGACCATCGACACATGCGGAGCCTGCTCAACAAGGCCTTCACCCCGCGCGCGATCCAGGCCCAGCGCGACACCGTCATCGAACAGGTCGACCGGTTCCTCGGCGCTGTCGACCCCGACGGATTCGACGTGGTGCAGGACTTCTCCGGGCCGTTCCCGGTGGAAGTCATCACCCGGATGGCCGGGGTTCCCGACGAGTACCGTCAACAGGTTCGGCACTGGATCGACACCTCGCTGCACCGCGAGCCGGGGCAGATCGAGACCAGCGAGGCCGGTATACAGGCCGCCATTGAGACTGCGACCTACTACTACGGATTGATTCAGGAACGACGCGCCAACCCGCAAGACGACATGATCAGCAGGCTGATCGCCGCCGAAATGCCCGGCGAGGACGGCCAGATGCGCCGCTTGGACGATATCGAGATCACCGGATTCGCCACGCTGCTCGGGGCCGCCGGGGCCGAGACCGTCACCAAGCTGATCGGCAATGCCGCAGTGATCTTCGCCCGCCAGCCCGATCAGTGGCAGAAGCTGCTCGATGATCGCAGCAAGATTCCCGCCGCCGTCGAGGAACTACTGCGCTATGAGGGCCCGGTGCAGTACAACGTCCGGTACACCCTCAAAGAGGCGCAGGTCGCCGGCGGCACTATTCCGGCGGGTAAGCCGGTGTTCCTGATCAGTGCGTCGGCCAACCGGGATCCCGAAGCGTTCACCGATCCCGACACCTTCGACATCGACCGAGACCAGACGCAGGCGCAACACCTGGGCCTGGGGTATGGGATTCACAGCTGCCTGGGGGCAGCGTTAGCCCGCATGGAAAGCGCCATCGCCTTAGAACGGCTGTTGGACTTCATGCCCCGCTACGAGGTGGATTGGGACGGCCTGCAACGGGTACACATGCAGAACGTCGCGGGATGGCGCAACGTGCCGGTCCGAGTAGTGCGGTAGGGGTAGCGGTGACCAAGCGTCAAGTGGTAGCGGATTACGGACTGTGCGAAGCCAATGCGGTGTGCATGGCCATCAACCCCGAGGTGTTCCATGTCGACGACGAGGACAACCTCTTCATCCTCAACCCGGACGTCACAGCCGACACCGAAAACGACATCGCCGAGGCCGTCAGACGGTGCCCCCGCCAGGCTTTGTCGATCGTCGAGGTGGAGGACGACTAGGCGATCGCAAGCGCGGCGGAGCCGGGCGAAGCGGGTCGCCGTATGACGCACGGCGATCGCAAGCGCGGCGGAGCCGGGCGAAGCGGGTCGCCGTACGGCGCAGACTAACGCGCCGGGAAGCCCGCCAGGATCACCGCGTTGCAGTCGGCCGCACCCTGCCGGATCTTCGCGGCAGCCTGGTAGCCCTCGGAGTGGTACCAGGCGCGGGCCGCATCGACTGACTCGAATTCCAGCACCACGGTTTGGTTTCCGTGCCAATCGCCTTCCAGCAGCTCGGGCTTGGTGTCGACGGCCAGGATTGTTGCGCCGGCCATCGTCGGCCCGGCCGCCTTACCGTAGGCGAGCATGCCCTCCGGGTCTTTGATGGCCTCGGTCAAGATCACATACCCCTTGGGCGCGTCGGCCATCAGTTCTCCTTCGTGGGTGAGTCGTCGGTGATTTCGTCGATCGCACGTTCCGGGCACTGCTTGATCGCATCTTGCACCGCCGCTTCGAACTGCGCCGGTACCTCGTCGCCGGCGGCCTCGGCATACCCGTCGCCGTTGATGGCGAACACCTCCGGGCAGATCGTGGTACAGATGCCGTGTCCAGCGCAGCGATCCGGGTCGACCCAGGCCTTCATCGCGCCGCCCGCTCGACCGGGGTGAACTCCAGATTCAGTTGGATCAGCCCGCGCAGGATGTAGGTCGGGATGTAGTGGTAATTGCGTGCACCGTCGGGGCCGTGCAGCTCGTCAGAGATCCTGATGTCGCTGGTGCGGTCCAGCAGACGCTCGATGGCGATGCGGGTTTCGGCGCGGGCCAGCGGCGCGCCGGCGCAGCTGTGGATGCCACGCCCGAAGGTGATGTGCTGGCGAGCATTCGAGCGCGCCGGGTCGAAGGTCTCCGGATCGGTGAACCGGCGCGGATCCCGGTTGGCCCCCGCCGCCAGGACCATCAGGGTCGTGCCGGCCGGGACGTGCACGCCACCGATCTCGGAGTCCACCCTCGACAGCCGGAAGTCGCCCTTGACCGGGCTCTCGAAGCGCAGCACCTCCTCGATGAAGTTCGGGATGAGGCTGCGGTCGTCACGCAGCCGCTGCTGAATGTCGGGCCGCTCCCCGATGATCCTCAGGGCGGAACCGAGCAGCCGCACTGTGGTTTCCTGGCCGGCGGAGTAGACGTTGGCCGCCACCTTGGCCACATCCATCGGGTCCGGAATGGAGCCGTCCGGGAACGTCGCCTCCGCCATGCCGGTCAGCACATCGTCGCGCGGCGCACTGCGCCGATCGGCGATGTAGCCGGCGAAGGTGGCGTAGAGGAATTCCAGCGGGCTGTGCGCCAGCGCCTTGGCATCGGTGCTGCCGACGCCGCCACCGACGTTGCGATGCATGTTCTTGACGAAGTCTTCGCGGTCCTCGTCCGGGACACCCAGCAGGTCCGCGATCACCAGCAGCGTGAACGGAGCTGCGAAACCTCCGATGAATTCGCCGGCCCCGGGCGCGAGGAACTCATCGAGCACCGCATCGGCGAGCTCCCACATGGCGTCCTCGTTCTCCTTGAGACGCTTGGGAGTCAGCAGCCGCATCAGCAGCGCGCGGTGGTCGGTGTGCATCGGCGGGTCCAGCGTCGGCAGCTGATCGCTGAACGGCAGTTCGTCTCGGTGCTTGTCGATCAGGCTCGCGACGGTCTCGCCGCCCAGGTCACCGTCCAGCGGCACCGGGAAGCCCGGGAAGGGCCCGGTCACCGCGATACACGAGGAGAACACCTCGGCGTTGCCGGCCACCGCGCACGCTTCCTCCCAGCCGGTCACCATCATTACGCCGTGGTGCGGTTCACGGGTAACCGGCGAGCGCTCGCGGAGGGCACGCAGATAGGGGTACGGGTCGCCTACCACCGTCTGGTCGGTGAAGAAGTCGATCGTGTCTGGATCCATCGAGCCGTTCCGCTCCCTCTCGCATCCGAGAATGGCATTCTCGCAACCGGTGAACAGAATTTCATACCCCGATGGCCGCGTCAATGCCGACCGGGGTGCCGATGCCGACGGCGGGACTCAGCTGTTGGACCGGGCGGCGTCCATCAGCGCGTTGGCCTGACGGTCCCCATCCCGGTGGTTGCTGAGCGCACGGATCGAGACGTCGTGCCCCTCGGCCGCCCTCCGCAGCGCGCCGACTCCTGCCTGCTCCCGGGGGATGTGCGTGAACGGGTCGAACGAGTACCAGCGCATGGCGTTGCGGTGAGTGATCTTGTCGATGTCGTCATCGGACACGTTGTTGGCGGTCAGCACATCCCACAACTCTTCGGGCGCTCCGGGCCACATCGAGTCACTGTGCGGGTAGTCGGCCTCCCAGGCGATGTTGTCGATGCCAATCTCGTGCCGCAGCTTCACCCCGACCGGGTCGGAGATGAAGCACGTCAAAAAGTGCTCCCGGAAGACTTCGGAGGGCAACTTGGAGCCGAAGTCCTGGCCGGTCCAGGTCGAATGCATCTCGTAGGTGCGGTCCACGCGATCCAGGAAGTACGGGATCCACCCGGTGCCGCCTTCGGACAGGGCGATCTTGAGGTCCGGATACTGCTTGATCGGCTTGGACCACAACAGATCCGCGGCGGCTTGGACGATATTCATCGGCTGCAGGGTGATCATCACGTCCATCGGCGCGTCGGGGGCGGTGATGGCCAACTTGCCCGACGAGCCGATATGCACATTGAGCACCGTGCCGGTGTCGCACAGCGCCTGCCACAGTGGGTCCCAGTATGAGTCGTGGAAACTCGGGTAGCCCATCGCGGCCGGGTTCTCGGTGAACGTCAGGGCGTGTACACCCTTCTTGGACACCCGCCGCACCTCATCGGCGCACTTGTGGGCATCCCAGATCACCGGGATCGCCATCGGGATGAAGCGCCCGGGATAGGCCCCGCACCATTCGTCGATGTGCCAGTCGTTGTAGGCCTGCACCAGTGCGACGGAGAAGTCCGGGTCGTCGGTGGCGAAGAGCCGGCCGGCGAAGCCGGGGAAGGACGGGAAGCAGATCGACGCGAGAATGCCGCCGGCATTCATGTCCTTGACGCGCTCGTCGACGTTGTAGCAGCCGGGCCGGATCTCGTCCAGCCCCTGCGGTTCGAGCCCGTATTCCTCCTTGGGCCGGCCCGCGACCGCGTTGAGCGCGACATTGGGGATCACCACGTCGCGGAACTGCCATGAGTCCGAGCCGTCGGGATTGTGCACCAGGCGCGGTGCGTCATCGAGGTACCTGCGCGGCAGGTGGTTGGCGAACATGTCAGGCGGTTCCACGGTGTGGTCGTCGACGCTGATCAGAACCATGTCGTCCTTGTTCATGGCCGTCCTCCGCTCCGAGTGCCGCTACCGGGGGTGGAACCCACCGGCGCCTGCACTGGAAACTAGCTTCCTGTTTTAGGAGAATCA
>NZ_JRMK01000011.1:0-47961 GCF_000972925.1 Mycobacterium sp. UM_Kg1
GTGTATAAGAGACAGTCGCCGTACTGCGCCGCACTGGCTCCGCCCGCGCCGCCGGTGCCACCTGCTCCGCCGGTGCCACCGCTGAAGCCCGCCGCCCCGTCCACTCCGGCAGCACCGAGGCCGCCCGCGCCGCCGGCGCCGCCGTTGCCGAACAGCCACGCGATGGCGTCGCCGCCGGCGCCGCCGGCGCCCGCGGCCAAGTCGTCGATGCCTGCACCGCCGGTGCCGCCGGCGCCGCCGTTGCCCATGAACCAGCCGCCGGTGCCGCCGATACCGCCGTCAGCGCCGGGCCCGCCGTCACCACCGGCCCCGCCGTCGCCGAACATTCCGGCCGCCCCGCCGTTGCCGCCGACCAGGCCCGCCTCGATCTGGTCGAAGCCGTCACCGCCGTCGCCGAACCAGAGGCCGCCGGCTCCGCCGTCGGGGTTCTCCGCCGTCCCGTCCAGGCCGTTGCCGATCACATAGGCGCCCAGGAGTTGGTTGATGCCGTTGTTGATCTGTTCGCCGAACGGGCTGGTGATCCAGGCCTGCATCGATGCGTGCAGTGGTTCGTAGAACAGCTCGTCGAACCAGTCGGCGGAGTCGGATGCGGTGGTGGTGTCGGCGGCCACCCCGGTGTCCGGGGTGAACCAGTCGATCAGCCAGTCGAAGTCCAGGCCGTCGGCGTGTGCCGACGGGGTGACCGGGGCCAGGCCGAGGCCCAGGAAAGTTCCCACCGCCGCTCCGGCGCCCACCAGGCGCCGACGGACCGATTTGGACTTTCGCGGCGTGCCCGGACCACTCATCGCCTCAACGTACTAGCTGAGTGATACCTGAGCAAAGGGAAACAACGGTCTGGGTGGAGCAAGGACGCCGATTAAGCAGCGGACGCCGGGGTGAGCTTCACGACGGGGATCGGGCGGCTTGTCCGGCGCTGGTAGCCGTCGTAACGATTGGCATTGTTGGCGTTGACGATCCGCCACAGCCGGGCATAGTCCGGGTCGTCGGGCAGCACCGGCTGGGCGGTGGCCCGAAGGCGTTTCGGCCCGACGTTGATCGCTACTTCGGGGTGGGCCTTGAGGTTGTGGTACCAGCCGGGGGAGCGGGGAGCGCCGCCCATCGACGCGACGATCAGATACGCATCGCCGTCGCGCGCATAGGTAAGGGTAGTGGTGCGTGGCTTGCCCGTCTTGGCACCGACGGTGTGCAAAAGGAGGTTGGGCGGCAGGCCCGGCAGCTTATGGCCGATCCAGCCGTTGCTTCGCCGGTAGATCAGGTCGTGCAGGCCGAGGACGCGGACGCCCACCTTTTCGATCCAGGGAAGATGGTCCATCACATCAGTCTGACGGTGCCGACTCGCTGCTGGCCAGTGCGGCTCTCAGTATCGCCCCGGTGCACTCGCGGTCGCTGTCGCGGCGCACCAGCAGGCCTTTGGCGAAGGACAGCCGGTCGCCGTTGCGGCGCGGCACCACATGCAGGTGGATGTGAAAGACACTCTGGAAGGCTGCCCGGCCGTCGTTGATCGCGAGATTGTTTCCGTCGGCGTGCAAGCCGGAGGCCCGCGCGGCCTGGCCGATGCGTTGTCCGACTTTGAGCATGCCGGCCAGGGTGGCGGGCGGGGTGTCGGTCAGATCCACGAAGTGCTGCTTGGGGACCACCAGGGTGTGGCCGCGGGTGAAGGGCCGGATGTCGAGGAACGCCAGGTACTCGTCGTCTTCGAAGACGCGCACCGCGGGCGCGTCGCCGGCGACGACGGCACAGAACACGCAGGACATGGTGGCCACGTTAGCCCGTCAGGTTTTCAGCGCACCGGCCATCGCGTCGATCGCCCGGTCCAGGATGACTCGGGTGGTCGCGAAGTTCAGCCGTGCGAAGCCCGGGCCGCCGCCGAAGGGGATGCCCGGGCTCAGTGCCACCCGCGCATCCGCCAGCAAGATCGCGGCCGGCTCGGCCGGCAGCCCCAGTTTCCGGAAATCGACCCAGGCCAGGTAGGTGGCCTCCGGCTGGCTGACCCGCACCCCGGGTATCGCCGCGGGCAGCACCTGGCTGAGGTGGTCGCGGTTGGCTCGCAGGTAGGGCAGTAGCCCGTCCAGCCATCCGCCGCCGTGCTGGTAGGCGGCGATGTTGGCGCGGATGCCGACGGTGGCCGCACCCATCGTGTTCAGCATGTTGATCCGGTCCCAGGCGTCTGCGTCGCGCTGGTTGGACAAAACCACCTGTGCGCACATCAGGCCGGGCAGGTTCCAGCCCTTGGAGGCCGACATCAGGGTGATGACCGTGTCTGCGGCGGTGGCCGACACCGAGGCGGCGGCCACGTGGGGGCGGTCGTAGACCAGCGGGGCGTGTATCTCGTCGGCGATCACCCGGGCGCCGTGGCGCGCGGCGACGTCGACGATGGCGCTGAGCTCGGCGGCGGTGAACGCGGTGCCCAGCGGGTTGTTCGGGTTGCACAGAATCAGCGAACCCGCCCCGGCGGCGAACGCCGCGTCCAGAGCGTCCATGTCCATCACATAACGTCCGGAAGCCTGCTGGTGCATGGGGATTTCCATGCGCTGGCGTCCGGTGACGGTCAGCAGGTCGAAGAACGGCATGTAGGCCGGAACCGGCAGCACCACCGGGCTTTGCGGTCGGGTGAGGAACTCGATGACCACTTCCATGCCCTTGAGGACGTCGGGCACCACGCGCACCCATTCCGGCCGGGCGTCCCAGCCGTAGCGGTGCCGGCACCACTGCGTGAGTGCCACCGGCAGGGTCTCGGAGTTCAGCACCGGATAGCCGAACTCTTCGTCGGCGATGCAGGCGCGCAACCCGTCGAGCACCGCGGGTGCCGTGGGGAAGTCCATCTCGGCGATCCACAGCGGCAGCACGTCGGGAGGGAAGTGATTCCACTTGATGGTGTTGCGTGCTCGGAGCCGGTCGGGGGTCAACGCGTCGAAGACTTCAGCCCCCCCGACAGTCTGCCGCGAGATACGTTTGCCACGTGGTTGATCCTGTGATCGAGGAGTTGCTGGAGGGGCTGGAGGGCGCCGCGCGGGCCGAGCGTGCCGAGCTGATCGAATGGCTGCTGGGGCAGGGCATCACCGCCGCAGAGATCCGCGGGAGTGTCTCGCCGATGTTGCTGGCGTCGCGGCGGCTGATCGGCGATGACGGCACGTACGTCTCGGCTCGCCAGATCAGTGAGTCCAGTGGGATCACCCTCGAGCAGTTGCAGCGCTTGCAGCGGGCGGTCGGACTGCCCTGGATGGATGATCCGGATGCTCCGGTGCAGATGAGTGCCGACGCCAGCATCGCTGTGCACGCGCGCCGTTTCATCGACGCCGGTATCGACGCCGAGCAGGCCCTGCAAACGGCTCGCGTGCTGGCCGACGGCCTGGCACACACGGCGGAATTCATGCGATTCACGGTGATGTCGGCCATCGGCGAACCGGGGGTCACCGAACTGCAGGTCGCGCAGCGGTCCCGCGATCTGGTGGGACGGCTGGCGCCGATGCTGGGCGCCTTCGTCGAAGACACGCTGATGATGCAGCTGCGTCATCAGCTCGACATCGACGTGCTCACCGCCGGCGAGCGGGTGGCGGGGGCCCCGCTGCCGGGGGCCCGGCAGATCACCGTGGCATTCGCCGACCTGGTCGGGTTCACCCGGCTCGGGGAGATGGTTCCGCCCGAGGAACTGGTGGAGCTCGCCGAGCGGCTGGCCGTGCTGGGGCGCGAGATCGCCGTCCCGCCGGTGCGGTTCATCAAGACCATCGGAGACGCGGTGATGTTCGTCTGTCCCGAGCCGGCGCCGCTGGTCGAGGCGGTGCTGCGGCTGGTCGAGGAAGCTCAGGCCGACGACACCCTGCCGCGGCTTCGGGCCGGAATCGCCTCCGGAGAGGCGGTCAGCAGGGTCGGGGACTGGTTCGGCAGCCCGGTGAACACCGCCAGCCGAATCACCGGTGCCGCCCGGCCGGGGACGGTGCTGGTGGCCGAGCCGGTTCGGGTCGCGCTGGCCGACTCCGAGGCCTTCCGGTGGTCGTTTGCCGGCGGGCGTCGTCTCAAGGGCATCAAGGGCGAGGTGAATCTGTTTCGGGTGCGAGGCAACACCGAACACTGACCGGCGCCGTCACACCGGGGACCAACGGCCCCTGGCGCGGTACGGGTCGGGCTGAGAGCCTGGAAGCGGCAGATCTTGTGGGAGGTGGCTGATGCTGAACACATCGGTGGACTCGGATGTCCTGACCGAGGCGGTGCGGCTGGCGTGCCGGGCGCCGTCGCTGCACAACAGTCAACCGTGGCGCTGGGTTGCCCAGGCGGGGCGGCTGGATCTGTACCTGGACCCCAACCGTGCCGTGCACGGCGACCAGTCGGCACGTGAGGCGTTGATCAGCTGCGGCGCTGTCCTCGACCACCTGCGGGTTGCCATGGCCGCGGCCGGTTGGACCGCCGATATCGAGCGGTTCCCCGATGCCGCGCAGCCGGAACACCTGGCCTCGATAGGTTTCACCGCCGCCGACGGCCCGGTCACCGATCTGGACCGCTATCGCTCCGGTGCGATTCTGGCTCGTCGTACCGATCGGCTGCCTTTTCTGGAGCCGGGCAACTGGGAGCCGTTCGAGACGGTGCTCCACGACGCAGTGGGCGACCCGGTGCGGTTGTTCGTCCTGGACGCCGAGGCGCGCGCCACGCTTGCCGAGGCGTCCGAGCTCACCGAGGCGCTGCGCCTCTACGACTCGGCCTATCACGCCGAACTGGGCTGGTGGACAGCACCTTTCGAGGTTTCCGACGGCATACCGCAGAGTGCCCTGGTATCGGCAGCAGAAAGTGACCGGGTGGACGTCGGCCGGGCGTTCCCGGTGACCCACAACCGGGAGCGCCGTCTTCAGGTCGGCGAGGACCAGTCCAGGATCGTGCTGCTGTCAACCGCCGGCGACGAACCGGAAGACGCGCTGGCCTGCGGTGAGGCGCTCTCGCAGGTGCTGCTGGAAGCCACGATGGCCGGGTTGGCGACGTGCCCGGTGACCCACGTGACGGAGGTCCCGGCTGCGCGGACGATGCTCGCGGGAGCGGTCGGCGCCGAAGGCCTGCCGCAGGTACTGGTTCGCATCGGTGCGGCGCCGGCACTGGAGACGCCCCCGGCGCCGACGCCGCGACGTCCGCTGGGCGACGTGCTGCAACGGAAGCTTTGACGGCGAACGGAAGCTGTGACGGGCGAATGCCCGGGCACTAGGGCAGGCCCGGACTGACTTGGGAGCGTCTACACTTCCGCGCGGCTGGCTTCCACCCACTAGTCCAGCTCTTCGGATTCGGTCATATCCGAGCCTGCTTCGCCGTCGAATCTACGCCGTCTGATCGGGGTGGGCAATGGTTTGCTGGCGGCCGGTTTCCTGTCAGTTTGTCACTGTATTCACTTGTGTCACTGTGGTTTTGGTTGTGTAGAACGGCGGGCGGGTTGTCGGGGGCGCGGGCTATCATTAGAACATGCGTTCGGGTAATCGCGGGGAGATAGTCGAAGCCTTCGACGCGCTCTCGGAGCAGCTCGACCGGGCGCTGGACCTGGACTTCGATGCGCTGACCCCGCGGGAATGCCTGGCGCTGCTGCAGCGCTGCGAACGGCTGCGGCGCAGGCTGCCCGCCCTGGAACACCCGATGGTCAACCGGGTGGCCGCCACCGAGCCCGCCGAACTCGGTGGCAAACCCCGCTGGGTGCTCGCCGACGAACTGCACATCGGCCGCGGCGAGGCCGGCCGCCGCATCACCGAAGCCGCCGAACTCGGAGTCCGGCGCACCCTGACCGGCCAACCCCTGGACCCTCAACGACCGGCAGTGGCCGCTGCCCAACGCGCCGGCACCATCGGGGCAGCCCACATCGCGGTGATCCGGTCCTTCTTCGCCTACCTGCCCGACACCATCGATTCCGGAACCCTGACCCAGGCCGAACGCCACCTCACCGAGCTGGCCACCGCCTACCGGCCCGAGGAACTGACCAAACTCGCCCAACGCCTCGCCGACTACCTGCACCCCGACGGCAACCACACCGACGAGCAGCGGGCCCGCCGCCGCGGGCTGACCCTCGGGTCCCAAGACCGCGACGGCATGAGCCCCATCACCGGCCACCTCGACCCCAGGCCCGCGCCACCCTCGACGCCGTCCTGGCCCGCTGGGCCGCACCGGGCATGTGCAACCCCGCCGATCCGGCCCCTTGCACCAGCGGCACCCCCAGCCAAGCTTCCATCGACGCCGACACCCGCAGCGCCGCCCAGCGCAACCACGACGCCCTGACCGCCATGGGCCGAGCCCTGCTCGCCTCCGGGGAATTAGGCCAACACAACGGCCTGCCGGCCACCCTCATCGTCTCCACCAGCCTGACCGACCTGGAAGCCGGCACCGGCAAAGCCCATACCGGCGGCGGCACCTGGCTGCCCATGTCCGACGTCATCGCCATGGCCTCGCACGCCCACTACTACCTGCGCATCTACCAAGGCGCCCAAGAACTCGGGCTGTTTCACACCAAACGCCTGGCCACACCGGGCCAGCGCATCGTGTTGCACGCCAAAGAGCGCGGCTGTTCCCACCCGGGCTGCCCGGTACCGGGCTACCTCTGCGAAGCCCACCACGACACCGACTACGCCAGCACCGGCCGCACCCACATCGACGAACTCAGCCTGCGCTGCGGCCCCCACCACCAACTCATCACCTCAGGCGGCTGGAAAACCCGCAAACGCCACGACGGCACCACCCAAACCCTGCCCCCACCGCACCTGGATCGCGGCCAACCCCGGACCAACCACTACCACCACCCCGAAAAACTGCTACAGGACCACAACAGCGACGACGAGGTCCCGTAAGTCCGCTCAGCTGCGCTCGGCCATCGCCCAGTAAGCGCTGCGCCGGGCCAGCAATTCGGCGTGGGTGCCCTGCTCGACGATCCGTCCGGACTGCATCACCAGGATCAGGTCGGCGTCGCGGATCGTGGAGAGTCGGTGGGCGATGATGAAACTGGTTCGGCCCCGGCGAAGTTCGCGCATCGCGCGCTGGATCAGCAGTTCGGTGCGGGTGTCCACCGAACTGGTGGCCTCGTCGAGGATCAGCAGTTGCGGCCGGGCCAGAAATGCCCGGGCGATCGTGATCAACTGCTTCTCGCCGGCGCTGATGGCCCCGCCGTCGTCGTCGACCCGGGTGCGGTAGCCGTGCGGCAGGGCACGGACGAACGGGTCCACATGCGCTGCCCGGGCTGCCTCGATGATCTCCTCGTCGGTGGCGCCGGGCCCCCCGTAGCCGATGTTGTCGGCAATCGTCCCGGTGAACAGCCAGGTGTCCTGCAGCACCATTCCGATCGATGAGCGCAACGCGCAGCGATCCACGGCTGTGATGTCCACGCCATCGATGAGGATCTGGCCGCGGTCCACGTCGTAGAACCGCATCAGCAGATTGACCAGGGTGGTCTTGCCGGCGCCGGTCGGGCCGACGATCGCGACCGTGCTGCCGGGCGCCACGCTCAGTGACAGGTCCTCGATCACCGGCATGCCGGGCCGGTAGCTGAAGCTGACGTCGCGGAACTCCACCCGGCCGCGCGGGCTCGCGTCGCGCGGTTCGGAGCCCGGGCGCCACAGCGGGACCGGCGGTGCAGGAGGCTCTTCGGGTTCGTCGAGGAAGGCGAACACCCGCTCGGCGCTGGCGGCTCCGGACTGCAGGGCGTTGAACAGCGCGGCCAGGTTGCCCAGCGGCTGATTGAACTGGCGCACATAGGCGATGAAGGCCTGGACACTGCCGAGCGTGATCTGCCCGGTGGCCACCTGGAAGCCGCCGATCACCGCGACCGCGACGTAGCCGAGGTTGGCGATCAGCCCGGTCACCGGCGCGATCAGCCCGGAGAGGAACTGCGCGCCGAACCCGGCCCGGTACAACGCGTCGTTGCACTCGTCGAACCGCTGCTGTGCCCAGTCGCGATGACCGAAGGTCCGCACCAGGGTGAAGCCGCTGTAGGTCTCCTCCAGGTGGGCGCCCAGCCGGCCGGTTGCGGCCCACTGGGCGGCGTAGAGCCGTTGCGAGCGTCGGGTGATCGCCCGCACCGCCAACAGTGTCACCGGCACACCGGCCAGGGTGATCACGGCCAGTAGCGGCGAGATGGACAGCATCATCGCCAGCACCACCAGCACGGTCAGCACCGTGGAGAACAGTTGACTGACCGTCATCGACACCGAGGTCGCGGTGTTGTCCACATCGTTGGTGACCCGGCTCATCAACTCCCCGCGCCGCTGGGTGTCGAAGTAGCGCAGTGGGAGCCGGTGCAGCTTGTCCTCGACATCGCGGCGCAGCGCCCGCATGGTGCGCTGCAGGATCACGTTGAGCAGCCGAGCCTGCGCCCACACCATCAGCGCCGCAACCAGATACAGGGCCATCGCCAGTGCCAGGGTGCGCGCCACCGCGGCGAAGTCGACACCGGCGCCGGGCACCACATCCATTCGCGAGAGCATCTCGGCGAAGCTGCCGCGGCCGGCGGCGCGGGCCTCCTCGACGGCTTGCTGCTTGGTGATTCCAGCCGGCAGGCCGCGGCCGAGGATGCCGCTGAACACCAGGTCGGTGGCGTGACCGAGGATGCGCGGCCCGGCCACGCCGAGGCCGATCCCGGCCAGCGACAGCCCGATCACCCCGGCGATCAGTCGGCGCTGGGGGCCCATCCGGCGGGCCAGGCGCAGCGCGGTCGGCCAGAACTTCCCGGCCCGATCGGCGGGATCTGTTGCCGGTGTAGTCACGAGCCACCGATCCCGGCGGTCACCGACTGCGACTCGGCGAACTCGGCGTAGGTGGGGCAGTCGGCAAGCAGCTCGTGGTGGGTGCCCGCACCGACCACGCGGCCGTCGTCGATGACGATCACGTGATCGGCCTCGATGACGGTCGAGATCCGCTGGGCCACGATGATCACCGTCGCTTCGGCGGCCACCTCCCGCAAGGCCGTGCGCACGGCGGCGTCGGTGCGGGTGTCCAGCGCCGAGAACGCGTCGTCGAACAGGTAGATCGGGGGGCGCCGGATCACCGCCCGGGCGATCGCCAGTCGCTGACGCTGCCCGCCGGACAGATTAATCCCGCCCTGGGCCACCGGCATCGCCAGACCGTCGCGGTGCGCCGCCACGAAGTCGTCGGCGGCGGCCACCCGCAGCGCCTCCCACATCTGCTCGTCGCTGACGGTCACCCCGGCCGGGGCGCCGTAGCGCAGGTTGTCGGCGACCGTGCCGGAGAACAGGTGGCTGCGCTGGGGCACCAGCCCGATCTCCGACCACAGGGCCTCGGGGTCGCGCTCGCGCACATCCACGCCGTCGATGAGCACCGCGCCGTCGGTGACGTCACGCAGCCGGCAGATCAGCGACACCAGGGTCGACTTGCCCGATCCGGTGGAGCCGACCACCGCGGTGGTGGTGCCGGGCAGCGCGGTGAACGACACGTCGTGCAGCACCGAGCGATCAGCGCCGGGATAGCGGTAGCCGACACGCTCGAGCCTGATCTCGCCGGTGACGGCCGCCGGGGCGACCGGGGTCTCCGGGGCGGTGATGGTCGGCTCGGTGGACAGCACTTCGGTGATCCGCTCGGCGCAGACCGAAGCGCGGGGCAGGATCGCCAGCACCATGGTGGCCATCAGCACGGCCATCAGGATCTGCATGAAATAGGACAGGAAGGCGATGAGCGAGCCGACCTGCATCTGGCCGGCGTCGATGCGCAGGGCTCCGAACCAGATCAGGGCGACGCTGGACGTGTTGATGATCAGCGTGGTGACCGGCAGCATCAACACCTGCAGGTTGCCCACCGTCAGCGAGGCTTCCGATAAGGCGGTGTTGGCCTGGGCGAACCGCTGGCGTTCGGCGGCTTCACGGGCGAATGCGCGGATCACCCGGATTCCGGTGAGCTGGTCGCGCAGCACGCGGTTGATGTTGTCGATGAGCATCTGCATGCGGCGGAACAGCGGCAGCATCCGCGAGACGATCAGGTAGTTGGCCAGCGCCAGCACCGGCACGCTCACCGCCAGCAGCCAGGCCAGGCCGGCATCCTGGTGTATCGCCATGATCACCCCGCCGATGCTCATGATCGGGGCGGCGACCAGCGTGGTGGCGCTCAGCTGCACGACCAGCTGGATCTGGCGGACGTCGTTGGTGGTGCGGGTCAGCAGGGTCGGCGTCCCGAACCGGCTGGTCTCGCGTTCGGAGAACCCGATCACCCGGGTGAACACCGCTCGGCGCAGGTCGCGTCCGAAGCCGGCGCCGGTACGGGCGCCGAAGTAGACCGCGGCGACGGCACACAGCATCTGCAACCCGGTGACCCCCAGCATCACCGCGCCCAGCCGGGTGATGACGGCGGTGTCACCGCGGACCACGCCGTCGTCGATGATCGTGGCGTTGAGGGTCGGCAGGTACAGCGAGGCCAGCGTGCTGATCAGTTGCAGTGCCATCACCGCCGCGATCGGCCGGCGGTAGGGCCTGATGTAGCAGCGCAGCAGCGCCAGAAGCATGGGGTTACTGTCGCACACCCGCGGGTGGCCGGTGTTGCTGCGGCGACAGCCGGCGACACAAACCGACTGGTCACCGCGGTGTCGTGGTTGACGGGCGGCGGTGCCGCTACAGTGCATCGTGTGCGGCTCACAATGACGGTCCCGGCCCTGGCGGCCGCTGCCCTGATTCCGATGCTCGGCGGATGTTCCGATGCCGACTCGACTGAAGCCCAGTCCGGCAGCCAGACTTCGTCTTCGGCGCCTGAGCAGGGCACTCACGGCCCCTCGTTCCCGCTGTGCGGGGGAGTCAGCGACGAGACCATGACCAACCTCACGCGGGTGGCCGGCCTGGTCAGCACCGCCCAGAACTCGGTCGGCTGCCAGTGGCTGCTGCGCGGCGGGATCATGGGCCCGCACTTCTCGTTCTCCTGGTATCGCGGCAGCCCCATCGGTCGTGAGCGGAAAACCGAGGAGGTGTCGCGCACGTCGGTGGAGGACATCAATATCGACGGTCACAGCGGTTTCATCGCGATCGGCACCGCCCCGACGATGGGCGACAACCTGTGCGAGGTCGGGATTCAGTTCAAGGACGACTTCATCGAGTGGTCGGTCAGTTTCGCCCAGAAGCCGTTCCCGGATCCCTGCGACGTCGCCAAAGAGTTGACGCGCCAGTCGATTGCGAACGCCAAATGAACCGCCGGGCCCGTGCAGCGGTAGGGGCGCTGGCTGCGCTGGCGGTGCTGGTCGCACCGACCGCCTGCTCCCGTGAGGTGGGCGGGACGGCGGTCAAGGCCGGCTCAGGCGACACCAAGCGCAACAACAACTCCGAGCGGCAGTACCCGAACCTGCTCAAGGAGTGCGAGGTGCTGACCACCGACATCCTGGCCAAGACCGTGGGCGCCGACCCGCTGGACATCCAGAGCACGTTCGTGGGCGCGATCTGCCGTTGGCAGGCGGCCAACCCGGCCGGGCTGATCGACATCACCCGGTTCTGGTTCGAGCAGGGGAGCCTGGACAACGAGCGCAAGGTCGCCGAGTTCCTCAAGTACCAGATCGAGACCAAGTCCATTGTGGGCGTTCCGTCGATCGTGATGCGTCCGTCCGACCCCAACGGCTCGTGCGGGGTCGCCAGTGACGCCGCCGGAGTGGTCGGGTGGTGGGTCAACCCGCAGGCACCCGGGATCGACGCGTGTGAGCAGGCCCTGAAGCTGATGGAGCTCACGCTCGCGACGAACTCCTGAGTCGAGGGCTGCGCGGCGGGCTAGTGTGCGCCGTCCTTGCCCCCGGTTGACATCTGCCGCAGCTCGTCGATTGCCTCTGCCGCCGTCGGCGCGCTGTCGGGGTCGATGAGGGACTGGATCATCAGGCCCAGGACGACGGCCAGCGCGACTGATCCGCCCATCTCGGTGCGCGCGCGATGCTGGCCTTCGGCCAGGCGGGCACGGAGTTCGTCGTTGCGCTGAGCCTGCACGATCGCTTCCAGATGCGATGTCCACAGCGCCTTGTCGGTGGCGAAGGACTCGAGCACCGCCTGCCAGCGGTCCCGTGCTGCCGTCGAGTCGCCGCCCGAGGCTATCCGGGCGTCGAGTTCGTCGAGCTCCTCCAGCAGCGCCTGCACCAGCAGCTTCTCGCGGCTGCCGAAGTGATAGCCGATGGCGGCGTGGCTGACCCCGGCTGCCGCGGCGATGTCGCGCACCGTGGTATTCGCCCAGCCCCGTTCCACGAGGCAGCGCTTGGCGCCCTCCAGCAGATCCTCACGGTTGCCCATCAGTGCAGGTTAGCCAGGGCCGCCGCCTTTGCACAAATGGTTTGACCGAATGGATTGACCAAATGGTCAAATCGAGGGTACGGTACCGAACCAGGACGGCCCCGCGGTGGGGCCTGGAGCAGGGAGGTGCCGGTCATGGCCCACGAAGTCCTCGAACGCGTCGAGAAGATCGCCGCCCGGCTGGCGGCCACCGCCGACGACAGTGAGCGGCTGGGCAAGCTCTCCGATCAGTCGGTGTCGCTGATCCGCGAAGCCGGCGTGATGCGGATGCTGCAGCCCACGGACTTCGGCGGCTATGCCGCCCACCCACGCGATTTCGCCGAGACGGTCATGGCGGTGGCGAAGCACTGCGGCTCCACCGGCTGGGTGTGCGGCGTCGGGGGAGTGCACCCCTGGGAGATGGCGCTGATGGACCGCCGGCTGCAGGCCGAGATCTGGGCCGATGATCCCGACACCTGGATCGCCTCCCCGTATGCCGCGCAAGGCGTCGCGACTCCCGTCGACGGCGGCTATCGGTTGAGCGGCCGGTGGAACTTCTCCTCGGGCACCGATCACTGCGACTGGATCTTCCTGGGCGCACGGGTCGGTGGCGCCGACGGTGTGCCTCCGCGGGTGCTGCACGTCGTCCTGCCGCGCGCCGACTACACGATCGTCGAGGACTCCTGGGACGTGATCGGCCTGTCGGGAACCGGCAGCAAAGACATCATCGTCGACGGTGCGTTCATTCCCGGCTACCGCACCATCGACTTCGAGCACGTCGCCTCAGGCGCCCCCGCCGCCGAGGCGGCCGGACGCACCGAGACGCTCTACAAGCTGCCGTTCTGGACGATGTTCCCGCTCGGGATCACCGCGGCGCTCATCGGGATCACCGAGGGCGCGCTGGCGGCGCACCTGGACTATCAGCGCGACCGGGTGGCCGCCACCGGCACCAAGATCAAAGACGACCCGTACGTGCTGTACGCGATCTCGGAGGCCGCCGCGGAGATCGCGGCCTCGCGGTTGCAGCTCCTCGACGGCATCAGTCGAATGTACGACCTCGCCGACGCCGGGCGCGAGATCAGCTTTGAGGACCGTTCGCTGGTGCGGCGCAACCAAATTCGCTGTGCTTGGCGGGCGGTGGCCGCCGCGGACGCGATCTTCGCCCGCTCCGGAGGCAACGCCGCGCGCCGGAACAACCCGTTACAGCGGTTCTGGCGTGACGCCCACGTCGGCCTGGGGCACGCCATCCAGACCCCGGGGACCATCTATCACTCCAGCGCACTGACGGCCATGGGTGTCGAGCCGTCGCCGGCGTTGCGGGCGATGATCTGACGCCGCCGCCGGAAACCTACGATTACTACGTCTAGCGTCCAGCACGTAGTGAGCGTAGTATCGGCTGAAGGTTCCGCGGTAGTGGAGGAGGCGGTGGTGGAGTCGGTTTCCGGTGCAGCCCACACTCCCGGCAGTGGGCTGCAGAACGTTGCGCCCCAAGAGTGGCGGATCGTGTTCGGCCCGGCTCGACGGCTCGGCACCGAGGCCCCTGAACAAGCCGGCGAAGCTGTGTTGCGGCTCGAACTGCCGCCCGGGGTCGATGAGGCAGGCGATGTGGCTGTCGAGATGGAGGACGGTGCCCTGGTGGTCAGGCTGCGGGGCCTCGCCCTCGAGCAGGCTGACGCGGTGCACGAAGAAGCGGTCGAGCAGCCCGGTGCGGTGAGCGGGGAACAGGCCGCGCCGGTACCGGTCGAACTCCTTAACCAGCTCGCCGCCGTCGTCGAGGAGCAGCAGGGCATCCTCCGCAAAATCGAAGCAGCAACGGCGTTTTCACAGCGGGAACGGGTGACCCTGACGACGGCCACCGGAGAGCTGGAATACACTCTGCCGTTCGCACCGGATGAGACCTACAGTCCGGGGGCCGTCAGCGCCATATTGTCGCCAAGCGGTAAACCGCATCGGTCGATCGCGCAGGACCGGCGCCGCGCACACGAACTGCTGGGCGTCAAGATCGGCAATCAATATCGGTATCCGAAATTCCAGATCGACCCGGCGCGCCAGCAGATTCGCCCCGTTGTCGCCTACGCGAACCGTCTGCTGGAATGCGACGCAGACCCCTGGGGGACGTTGGACTGGTGGTACAGCGAGGACGAGGGCCTCGACGATCGGCGTCCGGTCGACATGCTCGAAAGCGGTGAGCTGACGGAGGAGCGGGTCGACCTCGCTATCCAGCTAGGTCAACAGGGCATGGAATGACCGATGCCGACCAATCGGTATAACGGACGCCCTGCCGATGTCGAAGTCGTCCCCCAAGGGACTGTGCTCTACCGCATCATGGCCGCCAACGCGTCCTACCCGGCCAATTCCTTCAACATGAACCCACGAAAACTGGGCCATCCCAAGCAAGGTCGCTTTGAGCCTGCCGACCCCAGGCTCGGCGGATACATCTACGTCGCCGACACACTGGCCGGCGCGGTCGCCGAGGGTGTCTTGCGCAACCAGACGATCTCCAAGCAGGGAGTGGTGCGTCGACCCTGGCTGGTCAACAAGAAACTCGTCCGGCTGCGTCTCGGCAGCGATGTCACCTTGGCATCGGTATACGGCTCTGGCGCCACCAAACTCAACCTGGATACCGCGCTGCTGTGCGGCGGTGTCAGCCGGTATTCGCAGACCCGCGAGACCGGCACCAAGATCCTGCTCAAGACCAAGCCCGCGTTCGGCATGCGGTGCCGCTGTCGCAACCATGACAAGTTGACGTCACTGATGCTCATCACCCGAGTTGGGCCCGCGCCGGTTCTGACGCTCATCGACGAGGTGGACATCTTCTTCGATGAGAAGGGCAGAGATTTGGTCCTCGGCATCCTCCACGCGGAGTTCGAGCTGCAGTACTCCGGCAAGCTGCCGAACTGACTGTGGCGGTGGGAATCCGCGGCGCTACCGCGGCACGTGAAAGTCCACCAGCGTGGCCGACCGCAGCTGTACGTCCGCCCAGCTGCCGCCGACCTGGAGAACGGCGATGCCCGACGTCGGGTATTTCTCCGAGACCCGCTGGGCCACCGCGGCATCGGTGCCGGGGCCGGCCAGTCCGAGCGCGACCCTCGACATGGCCGGCTCATGGCCGACGACCAGTAGGGTTCCGACGTCGTCGGCGACGGTGTTGATGGTCGCGATCACGGTTCCGGGGGTGGCGTCGTAGAGGTCGTCGACGTAGCGCACCGGTGCGCCCAATCCGGTCCGGTCGTAGGTCTGCCGGGTGCGCGTGGCGGTCGAACACAGCACCGCATCGACGGCCGGCGCGTGGGCCCGCAGCCAGTCCCCGGCCAAGCCGGCCTCCCGGACTCCCCGGGGTGCGAGCGGGCGCTCGTGGTCGGGCGCTCCGGGCGGATAGTCCGACTTGGCGTGCCGCAGCAGGATCAGGGTGCGGTGGGCGCTCACCCGATCCAGGGTAGGGGGCGCCTCGGCGACCGATTCCGCAGCCGTCCGAGTGTTGCGCCGCGGTGACTGAAGTGCCAGGTGTGACGCACGAGGTTGCGTCGCGAAGTGGGTCGCCGGACCTGCCGGTCGGGGTCCGCGGGCTTGTCGGTGCGCGGCCATACACTCGCGATGCCTGGCCGACGGGGAAGGGACGAGAAACCGACATGCGCTTCGTGCACACCGCCGATTGGCAGCTCGGCATGACCCGGCACTTTCTTGCCGGCGACGCTCAGCCCCGCTACTCGGCCGCCCGTCGAGACGCGGTGTCGGGACTGGGGGCGCTGGCAGCGCAGGCCGGCGCGGAGTTCGTGGTCGTCGCCGGCGACGTGTTCGAGGACAACCAGCTGGCTCCCGAGGTCATCAGTCAGTCGCTGGAGGCCATGCGCACCATCGGGATACCGGTCTACCTGCTGCCGGGAAACCACGATCCACTCGATGCCGCGTCGGTCTACACCAGCGCTTTGTTCACCGCCGAGTGCCCCGACAACGTGACCGTCCTGGACACCGCCGGCGTGCACCAAGTGCGCCCCGGCCTGGAGATCGTCGCTGCACCATGGCGATCCAAGCGTCCGACCACCGACCTGACCGCTGCCGTACTTGAGGGGCTTGACGCGGACGGCACCATCCGGATCCTGGTCGCCCACGGTGGCGTCGACGCCCTGGATCCCGATCCCGGCAATCCGGCGCTGATCGGGCTGGCGGGCCTGCAGGACGCCCTGTCGCGCGGCGCCATCCACTACGTAGCGTTGGGGGACAAGCACTCCCGCACCCAGGTGGGAACAACGGGCCGAATCTGGTACTCCGGTTCTCCGGAAGTCACCAATTTCGACGACATCGAATCCGATCCCGGTCATGTGCTGGTGGTCGACATCGACGAGGCGGACGGCAGCGTGCATGTCGACTCCCGCCACGTCGGCCGGTGGCGGTTTCTGACACTGCACCGCCAACTCGACACCGGGCGCGACGTCACCGACCTCGACATCAACCTCGACCAGCTGCCGGACAAGGAGCGCACGGTCGTCCAGCTGGCATTGACGGGGTCGCTCAGCGTCACCGACCGGGCTGCTCTCGATGCCTGCCTGGACCGGTACTCGCGCCTGTTCGCCTGGCTGGGTACCTGGAAGCGGCATACCCACCTGGTGGTGGTGCCCGCCGACGGCGAATTCTCCGACCTGGGGATCGGCGGGTTCGCCGCCGACGCGGTCGAGGAACTGGTCGCCGCCGCCCGTGGCAGCGACACCGGGGCCGCCGACGATGCCCATGCCGCGTTGGCGCTGTTGCTGCGCCTGGTCGACCGGGGCGTGGCATGAGACTGCACCGGCTGGTCCTGAACAACTATCGCGGCGTGGCACATCGGGAGGTCGATTTTCCCGACCAGGGTGTGGTGGTGGTGTCCGGCGCCAACGAGATCGGCAAGTCCTCGATGATCGAGGCGCTGGACCTGTTGCTGGAGGCCAAAGATCGCTCCGCCAAGAAGGACGTCAAACAGGTCAAGCCGACCCACGCCGACGTCGGTGCCGAAGTCACCGCCGAAATCAGCACTGGGCCTTACCGGTTCGTCTATCACAAGCGGTTCCACAAGGCGCCGCAGACCCAACTGACCATCCTTGAGCCGCGGCGCGAGCAGCTCACCGGCGACGAGGCGCATGACCGGGTACGCGCCATGCTGGCCGAGACCATGGACACCGGCCTGTGGCAGGCCCAGCGGGTGTTGCAGGCGTCTTCCACGGCCGCGGTCGATTTGTCGGGTTGCGATGCGCTGTCTCGCGCGCTGGACGTCGCCGCCGGCGACACCGCCACCCTCAGCGGCGCCGAGCCGCTGCTCATCGAGCGGATCGAGGCCGAGTACGCCCGCTACTTCACCGCGACCGGGCGTCCCACCGGGGAGTGGGCCGGCGCCATCGCCGCGCTGGCCGACGCCGACACCGAGGTGGCGCGGTGCGCCGAGCTGCTCGCCGAAGTCGACGACCGGGTCCACCGGCACGCCGCGCTGTCCGAGCAGTTGGCCGGGCTGACCGCCGAGCAGTCCGCCGCGGATGCCCGGCACGCCACGGCGCGGGCCGCCGCCGAAACCATCGCCGACTTGCGTGCCCGGCTCCACGATGCGCAGCTGGTGGCCACCGCGGCTCAAGCGACCTGTACCGCCACCGACACCGCCATGGCCGAACGGCAGCGACAGCGCGACGAACTCGAAGCGCGGGCTGCGGCAATCGGCCTGCTGGACGCCGAGATCGACGACGCCGCCCAAGCCCACGCCACCGCCCAAGTCGAGGCCGCCAAGGCCCAGGCCGCCGCGGCGGAGGCCGCGCACGCCGTGGCGGTTGCCGCCGAATGTGTCGCATCGGCCCGCCGCACCGCCGACCAACTCGCGGCGCGCGAGGAGGCCGACCGGCTCGCCGACCGGCTCGCCCGGATCGACGCCACCGCGGCACAGCTCGCCCCGATCGCCGAAGAGCTGGCGCAGATCGTCGTGACCGAGCCGATCCTGCGCCGCATCGAAGCGGCGTCCGCTGCGTGCGACCGTACCGGCGCCTCGCTGGCCGCGATCTCGGCGACTCTGGAACTGACCGCGGCCGCCGACGTCGAGCTGCTGATCGGCGGTGAGCACACCGCGCTGCCCGCCGGCCAGAGCTGGTGCGGCACGGTGACCGACGCCCTGGAGGTCGGCGTGCCCGGTGTGTTGACCGTGCGGGTGCGGCCCGGCGACAGTGCACGCGAGGCCGGCGCCGCCCATGACGCGGCACGTACCGAGCTGGCCGCGGCCCTGGCAGCCGCAGGTGTGGATGAGCCGGAGCAGGCGCGTCAGGCCGACCAGCGGCGCCGCGAACTGGAAGGCAACCGCGACCAGCTCAGCGCCGCGCTGGCGGCGTTGCGCGGTGACGACGACATCGAGGAGCTGCGTCAGCGGCTGACCCGGCTGCGCGCCGAGCACGGCGAGGCGGGCGCCGGACTCACACCGGAGCAGGTCCGTGCCGATCGTGACGCGGCCGAAGCACTGCGGGCGCAGGCTGACGCCGACTGCGAGGGCCTGCGCCGGGCGGCCCAAGACGCCGCTGCCCGGTGTGCGGAGGCCACCACGCGGCTGACGCTGCTGCGCGACAAGGTGGCCAACCAGCGCGCCGAGCTGGAGAACACCAGCCAACGCCTCGCCGCGCAGCGGGCCACCCTCGGCGACGCCGAGCTCACCGCCGCCGCCGAGGTGCACACTCAGGCGTTGCGCACCGCCGAGCAACGCGTCACCGAGCTGTCCGACCAGCTCGGCGCTGCCGAGCCCGGCACGGTGGAGGCTGAACTCGCGGCCGCGCAGACCGCGGCGGACGACCTGCGTGCCCGGCACACCGAGACCGCCCGCGCCCTGCACGAGGTGGAGATCGAACTCGCCGTGTTCGGCACCCAGGGCCGGCGGGGCCAGCTCGACGCCGCGCAGACCGCCCGCGAACACGCCGCGGCCGAACATGATCGGATCGGGCGCCGGGCGCGGGCCGCCCAGCTGCTGCGTTCGACCGTCTTCCGCCACCGAGACGACACCCGCCGGCGCTACGTCGAGCCGTTCCGCGCCGAGATTCAGCGGCTGGGCGCGCATGTCTTCGGCTCCGACTTCGAAGTCGACATCGACACCGACCTGAAGATCTGCGCCCGCACGCTGCGGGGCCGCACCGTGCCGTACGAGTCGCTGTCCGGCGGCGCGAAGGAACAGCTGGGCATCCTGACCCGGCTGGCCGGGGCGGTACTGGTGGCCAAGGAGGACAGCGTCCCGGTGGTGATCGACGACGCGCTCGGCTTCACCGACCCGGATCGCCTGGACAAGATGGGTGCGGTGTTCGACGCGGTCGGCTCACACGGTCAGGTGATCGTGTTGACGTGCAGCCCGGACCGCTACCGCAGCGTGACCGGTGCCCACCGCATCGACCTGACCGCCTGACCGCGTCCCTTGCGCCGAACGTGTAACCAGACCGCAGGACTGGCGGAATTCTCGAACTCAGTACACGTTCGGCGGCCCGGGTGGCGATTCAGTCCTTCATGAACCCGATCACGGTGTAGTCCAGATCCGCCAGACCGGGCGCGCCGAAGTTCGCCAGGGAACTGCGCACCGCGACATTGCCGGTGGTCTGGATCAACGGCAGGCTGAACCCCTCGGCCCACAGCAGGCTGTCGACCTCGTTGGCCCGTGCCCGAGCCACCGCCGGGTCGAGTGCTTCCAGCGTCTCCTCGATCTTGGCGTCGATGGCCGGGCTGCCGATCTTGCCGAAGTTGGCCTCGCCGTAGGAGGCGGAGATCTGCGTCAGACCCGCCAGGGGGAATGCGTCACCGACCCAGCTGAATTGGGCGATGTCGAAGTCGCCCACATTGACGTAGTCGGTGAAGAAGCCGCCCCCGGCCTTGGCGTCCAGTTGCAGCTTGACCCCGATCTGGGCCAGATTGTGTTGAGCGACTTGGGCGAACTGCCGGGTGCTCGACGCGTCGTAGAACAGGTGCCGGATCACCAGGGGACGGCCGTCCTTCTCCCGGAACTTCCCGTTCAGTCGCCAGCCGAGTTCGTCGAGTTCGCGCGCGGCGCGGTCCGGGTCGTAGGCCACCACCGCACTGTTGTCCTGGTAGCCCTCTTGCCCGGCGACATAGATGTGGTTGTTCAGCGGCACCGGATCTGCGGTCAGGCCGCGCTGGGTGACCTTGGCGATCGTGGACCGGTCGATACCGCGCATGACCGCCAGTCGCAGCGCCTTGTCGGCCAGGATGGCGCCGGGCGCACCGTTGAAGGTGAAGTGATTCCAGGCCGGGGTGGGGGCACGGCGGATCGAGATGCCCTCGGTGCGCCGCGCGATGGTCAGCTGGTCCAGGGTGGCCACCCCGGTGGCGTCGATGGTGTGGTTCTGCAGCGCCGGCATCCGGGCCGCCTCGTCGAGCACGAGGTAGGTGATGGTGTCCAGCTTCGGGCGCTTGCCCCACCAGGCGGGGTTGCGGGTCAAGGTGATGCGCTGGCTGGTGCGGTCCAGGGTGGACAGCACGAACGGTCCGGCCGAGGGTCCCGGCTTGCTCAGCTGGGCCTTGTTGAAGGTCTCCGGGTCGGCGGTCATGCTGGCGGGCAACAGCATCGAGTTGCCCGCGAACATGCCGCGCCACTCCGCGTAGGGTTTGGCGAACCGCATCACGGCCTGGCGGTCGTCGACGCCGCGCGTCACCGAGGCGACGCGTTCGGCGCCGTTGGTGGTCGCGATCGCGTACCGGCTGTCGGCGCCGCTGGTGGCATGGATCTGGCTGGCGATGTCCTTCCAGCTCAGCGGTGTCCCATCACTCCACACCGCTTTTGGGTTGATGGTGTAGGTGACCACCTGGGGGTTGGTGCCGGTCAGCTCCACGCTGGTGAAGTAGTCGGTGTCCACCCTCGCCGAGCCGTCGGGCCCGATGATGAATGCCCGCGGCATGGTGGCTTTGAGCATGGCGGCGTTCTCGGCCAGGTTTCCGTCGATGTGCAGCGGGTTGAAGTTCGGGGGGAACTGGGTCATCGACAGCCGGAGGTTGCCGCCGTCGCGCAGCCTGGCGGGGTCCTGCGGATTGATGTCGCTGGCGGTGCCGACGGCGGCAGTGCCTTCGGGGGCCGTGATGTCGACGGCCGAGCAGCCGCTGAGCACCAGGCCGGTCGCCCACAATGCGGCTACCACCCGGTTGACTCTGCGCCCACCAGGCGACCTTCTCGCAGAACTGCGGGGTGAGCGCAGAGTCAACGTGGGGGTCATGAGGTGACCACCGGCTGCGGTACGGCGGCCAGCAGCTGCCGGGTGTAGTCGTGCTGGGGGTTGCCGAAAACCTGGTCCGCCTCGCCCTGCTCGACGATCTCCCCGGCGAGCATCACGGCCACGCTGTGGGCCAGGTGTTTGACCACCGAGAGGTCATGCGACACAAACAGGTAGGACAGTCCGAATTGCTGCTGCAGATCCAGCAGCAGGTTGATGATTCCGGCCTGAATGGACACGTCGAGAGCTGACACGGGCTCGTCGAGCGCCAGGATCTTCGGTCGTAACGCCAGCGCCCGGGCAATGCCGATCCGCTGCTTCTGCCCGCCGGAGAATTCCGAGGGGTAGCGCAGCGCGTCGCCGCGGCGCAGCCCCACCAGCTCCAGCAGCTCGGCCACCCGGGCATGGATCGCGGCCTTGTCGAAACCATTGGCGCGCAGCGGTTCGGCCAGCAGGTCGAACACCGGCAGGCGTGGGTCCAGGGAGGCCACCGGGTCTTGGAACACCACCTGCAGGTCTTTCCGCAGCGCGCGACGGCCATCACGGGTCAACGTCGCGACGTCGCTGCCCAGGACTTCGATCGAACCGGACTGCGGCGCGGCCAGTTCCAGAACCTGGTGCAAGGTGGTGGATTTGCCCGAGCCGGATTCGCCGACGATCGCCAGGGTGCGGCCTTGCCGCAACTCGAAGCTCACGCCGGAGACGGCGCGCACCTCGCCGGCCCGGCGCCGCAGCAGCCCCTTGGTCAACGGATAGGTCTTGACCAGGTCGCGGACCCGCAGCACGGTGGGGGATTCGCCGGCTGGCTCGGTGGCCACCTCGGTGCGCACCCGGTAGATGTCGGCGGCGCTGCGCCCGGTGACTTGGTCGGTGTGGATGCACGCCGCCGAATGGGCGGCCCCGACGGGCAGCAGTGCCGGCTCGGCCTGCAGGCAGTCGGCGGCGGCCAAGGGGCAGCGCGGGGCGAACGGACCCCCCGCCTCGATGCCGGCCGTCAACGACGGTGGCGCTCCGGGGATCGGCACCAGCCGGGTGCCCTGAGGCGCGTCGAGGCGCGGCACCGAACCCAGCAGTCCCACCGTGTACGGCATCCGCCGGTCGGAGTAGAGCACCTCCACCGGCGCAGACTCCACCACCTTCCCGGCGTACATCACCAGTGCCCGGTCGGCGAATTCGGCGACCACGCCCAGGTCGTGGGTGATGATCAGCACCCCGGCGCCGGTCGCGTCTCGAGCCGTCCGCAAAACATCGAGGATCTGGGCCTGCACGGTCACGTCCAGGGCGGTGGTGGGCTCGTCGCAGATGAGCAGGTCCGGGTCGCAGGCGATCGCGATGGCGATCACCACGCGCTGGCGTTCGCCGCCGGACAGTTCGTGCGGAAACGCCCGCGCCCGCTGCTCCGGGCGGGCGATCCCCACCAGCTCCAGCAGCTCGACCGCACGGCGGCGCGCCGCGGCGCGACCCACCTGCGGTTGGTGTACCTCGATGGCCTCGGCGATCTGGTCGCCCACCGTGTACACCGGGGTGAGCGCCGACATCGGATCCTGGAACACCATCCCGATCGAGGCGCCGCGAACCTTCGACATCGCGGTGTCGCCTAACCCGATCAGTTGGCGGCCCTGCAGCCGAACCGAACCGGACACCTGCGCGTACTCCGGGAGAAGTCCCATCACGGCCATCGCCGCCGCGGACTTCCCCGAGCCCGACTCACCGACCATCGCCACCACTTCGCCGGCGTTCACGTGGTAGCTGACGCCGCGCACCGCGCGCACCGCGTCTGTCCCGGTGCCGAATGTCACTGCCAGGTCGGCGACTTCCAGCAGGGCGCTCATCGGCGACCCCGCAGCGTCGCGGCATCGGGGTCCAGGGCGTCGCGCAGGCCGTCGCCGGCGAGGTTGGCGCACACCAGGATGGTGATCAGCACGCCGGCCGGGAACAGGAACACCCACGGGAACGTGATGGCTGAGGCGGTGCCGTCGGCGATCAGGGTGCCCAGCGAGACATCGGGTGGTTGGATGCCGAAACCCAGATAGCTCAGGCCGGTTTCGGCCAGGATCGCCACCGCGACGTTGAGTGCGGTGTCGATGATGAGAATGGACGCCACGTTGGGCACCACGTGGTCGATGATGATGCGCCGGCTGGAGACGCCCATATATCTTGCGGCCCGGATGAATTCGCGTTCCCGCAGGCTCATGGTGAGCCCGCGCACCATGCGGGCGCTGATCATCCAGCTGAACCCGGCCAGCAGCAGCACCAGCAGGGCGATGTTGCCGCTGTTCTTGGTGCGCGGGGTGATGATCGCGATCAGGATGAATGCCGGAACCACCAGCAGCAGGTCCACCAGCCACATCAGTACGCGGTCGCGCCAGCCGCCGAAATATCCCGAGATCGCCCCCACCGTCGCGGCGATCACCGTGGAGATCAGCGCCACGCACACCCCGATCAGCATCGACTTCTGCATGCCCCGCAGGATCTGCGCCAACAGATCCTGCCCGAGCGCGTTGGTGCCCAGCCAGTGGCGGGCACCCGGGGGGACCAGCAGGGCGTCGTAGTCCAGGTCGGTGTAGGAGTAGGGCAGCAGACCCGGCAGCGTGTAGCAGCCGACGAACATCACCGCCAGCAGTGCCAGCGCGCCGACCGCGCTGCGGCTGCGCAGGAACCGGCGCAGCACCAGCGTGCGTCGTGAGGCGAACTCGATCTGGGTCGTCGGTGCCGCCCCGTCCCGGCGCCCCTCGGCGGCGCGGCTCATGACACCCGCACCCGGGGGTCGAGAAGGGCGTAGATGACGTCGGAGAGCAACCCGGCCAGCAGCACCACCGCGCCGGAGAACACCGTGATGGCCGCGACGATATTGGTGTCCTGGGTGGCCACGCCCTGCACCACCCACTCGCCCATGCCGTGCCAGCCGAAGATCTTCTCGACAAACACCGCGCCGGTGACCAGGCCGGCCACCCCGTAGGCGAACAGCGTCGCCATCGGGATGAGCGCGGTGCGCAGCCCGTGTTTGAACAGGGCGCGCCGGCGGGTCAGCCCCTTGGCCCGCGCCGTGCGGATGAAGTCCTGGCCCAGCACGTCGAGCATCGCGTTGCGCTGATAGCGGCTGAAGCTGGCGGCCGCGCCCAGCGCCAGGGTGAGCGACGGCAGCACCAGATGTTGCAGCCGATCGGCCAGCCCCGGCCAGAACCCGGTCACCAGGCCCGGGGAGGTCTCCCCGGTGTAGTCGAACAACTGGGCGCCCAACGCCCAGTTCACCCGCAGCGCGCTCAAGATCACCAGGTTGGCCAGTACGAAGGTGGGCACCGAGAGGATCAGCAGCGCCGCCAGGGTGATGACGCGGTCCGACAGCCGGTACTGGCGTACCGCCCCCCACGCGCCGGCCACCACGCCGATCACGGTGCCGGCCAGCGAACCGACGACCAGCAGGCGCAGGCTGACCCCGACGCGTCGGCCCAGTTCCCCGGAGACCGGCTGGCCGGTGACGGTGACACCGAAGTCGCCGCGCACGGCGTGCGAGGCCCAGTGCGCGTAACGCAGCGGAATCGGCTTGTCCAAACCCAGTTCGGCGGCTTTGGCGTCGATGACGGCCTGCGGTGGACGCGGGTTGCGCTGCATCAGGCTGTCCAGCGGCGCGAAGGCCAAGGACGTCAGGCAGAACGTCAGGAACGAAGCCAGGCCCAGCAGCACCAGATAGTTCAGCGCCCGCCCGGCCAGAAACCGCGTCATGGCCCACAAGGGTAGAGGGCCGCGGCGCGACCGCGCCGGATGCGCCATGCCGATCTGTGCTCGTGTCCGGGGCGCGGCGAGCGGGAAAGAAACTCGTCTGATTTTTACCCGTGAAATCCCCGAGAACCTTCACTAGGCTCCGCACGACTCCGGCACCACTCATCCGACAGAAAGAGAGAACTGTGACCGTCACCGACGAGTACCTGGCCAACAACGCGGAATACGCGAAGACCTTCTCGGGCCCGCTGCCCATGCCGCCGAGCAAGCACGTCGCGATCGTCGCTTGCATGGACGCTCGCCTGGACGTCTACCGCCTGCTGGGTCTCAACGAGGGCGAGGCGCACACCATCCGCAACGCCGGCGGCGTGGTCTCCGACGACGCGATCCGCTCGCTGGCCATCAGCCAGCGGCTGCTGGGCACCCGCGAGATCATCCTGATCCACCACACCGACTGCGGGATGCTGACGTTCACCGACGACGACTTCAAGCGGTCCATCCTGGAGGAGACCGGTATCCGCCCGACCTGGTCGGCCGAGGCATTCCCGGACGAGTTCGAGGACGTCCGCCAGTCGCTTCGGCGGATCCAGGCCAGTCCGTTCATCACCGCCACCACGTCGCTGCGCGGCTTCGTGTTCAACGTCGCCACCGGCAAGCTCGACGAAGTCACCCTGTAATTCCCGCACCTGCCCCTAGAGGTGGGGGAAGGCCTGTGCAACGCGGTGCGGGGTCCCTGTCGCAAGGCAGCGGGCCCCGCATCGTGCGTTGGCACGTGTCACGTTGACAGCACGGCAGTGCGACTGGTTGCATAGCCAGCTATAACCAATAAATATGGTAAGTCTCACCAAGATTACCGGGTATCCCTGGCAAGGAAGTCATGACCAGTAACGTCGCCGCGCCGCCGGAAGCCGACACGGCCGGGCAGTACCAGCTCACGCATCTACGCACGCTGGAGGCCGAGGCCATCCACATCATCCGGGAGGTGGCCGCGGAGTTCGAACGTCCGGTGCTGCTGTTCTCCGGCGGCAAGGACTCCATCGTCATGCTGCACCTGGCCGTCAAGGCCTTCCGTCCGGGCCGGCTGCCGTTCCCGGTGATGCACGTCGACACCGGCCACAACTTCGAAGAGGTCATCGCCGCGCGCGACGAGCTCGTCGCCGAGACCGGAGTCCGGCTGGTGGTGGCTTCGGTGCAAGACGACATCGACGCCGGGCGGGTGGTCGACGACGGTCCGTCGCGCAACCCGCTGCAGACCGTCACCCTGTTGCGTGCGATCCGGGAGAACAAGTTCGACGCCGCGTTCGGCGGCGCCCGGCGCGACGAGGAGAAGGCCCGCGCCAAGGAGCGGGTGTTCAGCTTCCGTGACGAGTTCGGCCAGTGGGACCCCAAGGCCCAGCGCCCCGAGCTGTGGAACCTGTACAACGGCCGGCACCGCAAGGGCGAACACATCCGGGCGTTCCCGCTGTCGAACTGGACCGAGTTCGACATCTGGTCCTACATCGGCACCGAGCAGATCGCCCTGCCGTCGATCTATTTTGCGCACCAGCGCAAGGTCTTCCGGCGCGACGGAATGCTGTTGGCCGACCACGAGTTCCTGCGGCCCGCCGACGGCGAAGAGGTGTTCGAGACCTCCGTCCGGTTCCGCACCGTCGGCGATGTCACCTGCACGGGCTGTGTGGAGTCCGCGGCGGCCACCGTGGAGGAGGTGATCGCCGAGACCGCGGTCTCGCGGCTCACCGAACGGGGCGCGACGCGCGCGGACGACCGGATCTCCGAAGCAGGCATGGAAGACCGCAAGAGGCAGGGGTATTTCTGATGGGTGCGGCCACCACGCTGCTTCGAATCGCGACGGCCGGCTCGGTCGACGACGGCAAGTCCACGCTGATCGGACGGTTGCTGTTCGACTCCAAGGCGGTCATGGAGGACCAGCTGGCCTCCGTCGAGCGCACGTCGCGCGAACGCGGCAACGACTACACCGACCTCGCTCTGGTCACCGATGGGCTGCGCGCCGAGCGCGAGCAGGGCATCACGATCGACGTCGCCTACCGCTATTTCGCAACGCCCAAGCGGAAATTCATCATCGCCGACACTCCAGGGCACATCCAGTACACCCGCAACATGGTGACCGGCGCCTCGACCGCCCAGCTGGCGATCGTGCTGGTCGACGCCCGGCACGGCCTACAGGAGCAGTCTCGCCGGCACACCTTCCTGGCATCGCTGCTGGGCATCCGCCACATCGTGCTGGCCGTCAACAAGATGGACCTGATCGACTGGGACGCCGACAAATTCGAGGCGATCCGCGACGACTTCCATTCGTTCGCCCCCCGCCTGGACGTCCACGACGTGACCACCATCCCGATCTCGGCGCTGCTCGGCGACAACGTGGTGACCAAGTCCGACAAGACGCCTTTCTACGACGGACCGGCGTTGCTGTCGCACCTCGAAGAGGTCTACATCGCCGGCGATCGCAACCTGGTCGACGTCCGGTTCCCGGTGCAGTACGTGATCCGGCCGCAGACCCACGAGCATGCCGACCACCGCAGCTACGCGGGTACGGTCGCCAGCGGCGTGCTGCGTCCCGGCGACGACGTGGTGGTGCTGCCGTCGGGCAAACCGAGCCGGATCGCCGCAATCGAGGGGCCCAACGGCGCTGTGGCGGAGGCATTTCCGCCGATGGCGGTCTCGGTGAGCCTTACCGACGACATCGACATCTCACGCGGCGACCTGATCGCCCGGACCAACAACCAGCCGCGCGTGGTTCAGGATTTCGACGCCACCGTGTGCTGGATGGCCGACGGCGTGAACCTGGAGCCGGGCAACGACTACGTCATCAAGCACACCCCCCGCACCACGCGGGTCAAGGTGATGGCGCTGGACTACCGCCTCGATGTCAACACCTTGCACCGCGACAAAGACGCCGACGAGCTCAAGCTCAACGAGCTCGGCCGGGTCTCGCTGCGTGCCCAGGTGCCCCTGATGCTCGACGAGTTCACCCGCAACGACGCCACCGGCTCGTTCATCCTGATCGACCAGGCCACCAACGGGACCGTGGCCGCCGGCATGGTGCTGCGCGATGTGTCGCCGCGCACGGCGAGCCCCAACACCGTGCGGCACCAGTCGCTGGTCACCGCGGCGGACCGGTTGTCCAAGGGGCTCACCGTGTGGTTGACCGGCCTGTCCGGTGCGGGCAAGTCGTCGGTGGCGATGCGCGTCGAACAGCTGCTGCTCGAGCGCGGCACGCCCGCCTACGTTCTCGACGGCGACAACCTGCGGCACGGCCTCAACGCCGACCTGGGCTTCTCGATGGCCGACCGCGCCGAGAACCTGCGCAGGCTGGCCCATGTGGCCACCTTGCTGGCCGACTCCGGCCAGATCGTGCTGGTGCCAGCCATCAGCCCGATGATCGAGCATCGCCAGCTGGCCCGCCAGGTGCACACCGACGCCGGGTTCGACTTCATCGAGGTGTTCTGCGACACCTCGCTCGAGGAGTGCGAGCAGCGCGACCCCAAGGGGCTCTACGCGAAGGCGCGGGCCGGCTTGATCACCCACTTCACCGGCATCGACAGCCCGTATCAGCGGCCGCGTAATCCCGACGTGCGCCTGACCTCGGACGACAGCATCGACGAGCAGGCCCGTCAGGTGGTCGCAGCGATCGACGCCCGGCAGTGAACGACCACCAGCTGGCAGGTCACCTCGCCACCGAGGCCGGCCGGCTGCTGCTGGCGGTGCGTCGGGAACTGTCCGGGGCCGGCGAAGCCGAGCGCAAGGCCGCCGGCGACCGGCGCTCCCACGAATTCCTGATGGCCGCCCTGGCGCAGGCGCGGCCGCAGGACGCGGTGCTGTCCGAGGAAGGCGCCGACAACCCGGCCCGGCTTCGCGCCGAACGGGTGTGGATCGTCGACCCGCTCGACGGCACCCGGGAGTTCAGCGAACTGGGCCGCGACGACTGGGCCGTGCACGTGGCGCTGTGGCAGGACGGCGATCTTGCGGCCGGGGCGGTGGCCCTGCCCGCACGAGACATCACGCTGGCGACCCCGTCGGTCGCCGCACCGCCCGCCGCCGACGGCCCGCCCCGGATCGCGGTGTCACGCAGCCGGCCCCCGGCGATCTCCGAGGCCGTTCGCGCCCGGCTGGACGGTGTTCTGGTGCCGATGGGCTCGGCAGGGGTGAAGGTGGCCGCCGTGGTCCAGGGCACCGCCGATGTCTACGTGCACGCCGGCGGGCAGTACGAGTGGGACTCGGCGGCCCCGGTGGCGCTGGCCCGGGCCGCCGGACTGCACACCTCCCGCCTGGACGGCTCGCCGCTGGTCTACAACCGGGCCGACCCCCTGCTGCCCGACCTCGTGGTGTGCCGCCCGGAATACGCCCAAGCGGTGCTCGCGGCAGTCAATTGACCCACCAGATGGAAGAATGCTCGCAATGCGCATGTCGGCCAAGGCGGAGTACGCGGTGCGAGCGATGGTCCAACTGGCCACCGCCGAGCCCGGTGCCCTGGTCAAGACCGATGAGATCGCGGCGGCGCAAGGCATTCCGGCGCAGTTCCTGGTCGACATCTTGTCCGATCTGCGCACCGACCGGCTGGTGCGCAGCCAGCGCGGCCGCGACGGCGGCTACGAACTGGCCCGGGCGGCAACCCAGATCAGCGTCGCGGATGTGCTGCGCTGCATCGACGGCCCGCTGGCCAGCGTTCGCGACATCGGCGTAGGCGATCTGCCCTACTCCGGTCCGACCGCCGCCCTGACCGACGTGTGGCGGGCGTTGCGGGCCAGCATGCGCTCGGTGCTGGAGAAGACCAGCCTGGCCGACGTGGCGTCGGGCCAGTTGCCGGATCACGTGGTCGAGCTGGCCGCCGACTACCGCACCCAGGAGCGCCAGCGGGGGCATTCGGGGGGTTAGCCCCTAACCGCGGGTCTGGATGCGGCGGTTCAGCTTCGGCTCTCCTGCGTCGAGCCTTGCTAACCGCCGGAGCCGTACGGGCGGGTGAGGATCTCCATGTTGTGGCCGGCGGGGTCGCGGAAATACACACCGCGCCCGCCATCGCGGTGGTTGATCTGCCCGGCCTGCGTGCCGCCGGGATCGGCCCAGTGCTCCAGCCCCCGGTCGGAGATCTTGGCGTAGATCGCGTCGAAGTCGGACTCGGCGACCAAGAAGGCGTAGTGCTGCGGCCGAATCGGCTCACCGGCGGGCACGTCGGCGTAATCCAGGCTGGCCTGGTGATCGAGGGCGAGCACCTGGAAGTGGCCGAAGGGCTGCGGTGCGGGCAGGCCGAACAGCTCGGCCAGAAACGCTGCTGAGGCCTGCTTGTCCCGGGCGGCCACGATGGTGTGATTGAACGAGATTCCCATTCCTTCCAGTGTCGGCCGTGCACGGCGCGCATGCCACAATCGCGGTCATGCGCGTGGGAATGACCATGCCGGTGATGGAACCGGACCTGAATGTGACGCTGCTGCGCGACTGGGCCCGCGCGATCGACGACGGGCCGTTCTCGGCGTTGTGCTGGGGCGAACGGATCGCCTTCGCCAACCCGGACAGCCTGACGCTGGCGGGTGCGCTGGCGGCGTGGACCGAGCGGGTTCGTCTGGTGACCACGGTGATCGTCCCGCAACTGCACGACCCCGTCATGCTGGCCAAGGCGCTGGCCACCGCGGACGTGCTCTGCGACGGCCGGCTCACCGTCGGGCTGGGCGTGGGCGGCCGGGTCGAGGACTATCGCGCTGTCGGCGCCGACCCGGCTACGCAGACCATGCGCGCGATGGCCGACGCGGTGGCGATCATGCGACGGGTCTGGGCGGGGGAGAAGGTCACCGAGTCGGTGCTGCCGGTGGGGCCGAGCCCGGTGCAACCCGGTGGGCCGCCGCTGCTGGTCGGCACCATCGGTCCCAAAACGCTGCGCAGTGCCGCGTCGTGGGCCGAGGGCCTGGCCGGAATCACCATGGACCTCGATGTGGCCAAGCAGAACGAACTGTTCGACGTCGCGCGCGACGCCTGGCACCGGGCGGGCCGGGGCAAGCCGCAGCTGGCGACGTCGTTCTGGTTCGCGCTGGGTGATCGCGACGTTGCCCGCGACCAGGTCCGCCGGCACCTGTTGCGCTACATGAACTGGATTCCCGCCGAGTACGTCGAGGCGATGGCGCCCTCGACCGGCTGGGCGGGCAGCGAGGACGAGCTCGCCGAGGTGCTGCGCCGGTTTGCCGCGGTGGGAACCGATGAGGTCCACCTGATTCCCACCAGCTCGGATCTGGGCCAGCTGCGCAGCGTGGCCGACGTGGTCGCCGAGATCAGCCGGGCCGGCTGAGCGGGCTTTCCTGCCGGTTGCGACACCGTCACGGATACGTCTCTATCGTTCACCGCCAGCCACACCAGCCCCAGAAATCACTATGGTCGCAGGGGAGTGAGACCCGGCACCGGGTCCGGGGAAAGGTGGGACATGTCGGCGACGCGTCGAATCGTCTCGGCGGCATTGGTGCCCGCGGTGGTTCTTGGGTTGGTGGCCGCCACCGAATTCGCCCCACCAGCCAACGCCGCTACCTGCCACGCCCCCGAGGCCAACATCGACCCGCCGCCGGGATCGCCCACCACCGGTGCGGGTCAGATGCCGACCGGGCGCCGGCCCCGCGGCACCAACGATCAGGCGCCGCTGCCCAAGCTGGGCCCGCTGATCGCCGCTCTGATCAACCCGAACGGCACCATCAAGCAGCAGGCCGCGGTGGTGCCGCCGGTTCCCAACCCCGCCGGCCAGGTCGCCCCGAACGTCGCCCAGCCGGTGCAGCCCGTTCCGCACGTCGGCGCCGACCAGGGCATCTCCACCGCCGATCCCGGCGGGGCCATCGCCGGTGCGCAGACGTCCCTGGTGGAGTGGGTGACCGGGCCCAACAGCCCCAATAGGACACTGGAGCGCTTCGGCATCTCCGGAACCGACCTCGGCATTCCTTGGGACAACGGGGATCCCGTCAACAGGCAGATTCTCATGGCTTTCGGCGACACCTTCGGCTACTGCCGTATCGAGGGTAAGCAGTGGCGCAAGAACGTGCTGTTGCGCAGCCAGGACAACAACCTGTCCGACGGCATCACGGTGACCGCCGGAGCGGTGGGCAACAAGTATTCGGGTTCGCCGCTGCGGCAGGCGAATTTCTCCAAGCAGATTCTGCCCGCTGTGCAACTGGCGCCCCACCAGGAGGGCATGATCCCCACTGCCGCCATCGGGATTGCCGGCAACCAGTACATGAACTTCATGTCGATCAAGAAGTGGGGCCGCGACGGCGAGTGGTCCACCAATTACTCGGCGATCGCGGTCTCCAACGACAACGGCGAAACGTGGGGCGTCTATCCGGGCACCGTGCGGTCCACCTCGCCGGAGAACGTCCCCCGGGCGCGCTTCGTGCCCGGTAACGAGAAGTTTCAGATGGGCGCGTTCCTGCGCGGCAACGACGGCTATCTGTACTCCTATGGCACGCCTTCGGGCCGCGGCGGCTCGGCGTACCTGTCGCGGGTGCCCGAGCGCAGCATTCCCGACCTCACCACATACGAGTACTGGAACGGCGACAACGGGGCGTGGGTGCCCAACAACCCGGCTGCGGCCACACCGGTGATCCCCGGACCGGTGGGCGAGATGTCGGTGCAGTACAACACCTATCTGCGGCAGTACCTGGCGCTGTACGGCAACGGCGGCAACGACGTCGTGGCCCGCACCGCGCCGACGCCGCAGGGGCCGTGGAGCGCAGAGCAGACGCTGATCCCCACCGGCCAGATTCCCGGCGGAATCTACGCGCCCTACATGCACCCCTGGTCGACCGGCAAAGAGGTGTACTTCACCCTCTCGCTGTGGAACGCCTACGACGTGATGCTGATGCGCACGGTGCTGGGCTGAGGGCGGCCGCTCAACACCGCGACGCGACCACTTCGTCGGCCACCGCCAAGGCCAGCGCCATGATCGACACCTGAGGATTGACCTCGGGGCAGCTGGGCAGGATGGACGCATCGGCGACCCAGACGCCGTCCACTCCGCGCAGTCTCCCGCGCTCGTCGACGGGGCACACCTGGTCGTCGCTTCCGGCGGCGGCGGTGCCCGTCGGGTGGAATGCCGCCAGGTGCAGGCGCCGGGGATCGGCCCGGCGCAGAACGTCGCTCAGCTCCGCAAACGAGGACACCGTGGGCGCCGAGGACAGGCCGGTGATCACCTCGACCGCGCCGGCGGCAAACAGCAGGCGGCCCATGGCCTCGATCGCCACCACCAGTTTGGCCAGATCCCGATCAGTGATCCCGTAGCGCAGCACTGCCGGTCCGCGCGCTGTTCTGACGACTCGCCCCACGCCCTCATCGGCAACCATGGCGCCCACCGACCCGATGTGATGCGCCCGGTCGAGCCAGCTCAGCAGTTCCCCCCCATAGCCCGGGAACACCATTGAGCCCATCCCGGGCGGCGTGGCGGTGGCCTCGATCAGGATGCCGTGTGACCGGTGCAGCTCCTCGACCGCAGCGCTCTGCAGGACGCCGTTCCAGGCGTACACCTCTTCGTCGAAACGGCCGGCCAGCGGGACCGAGGGGTGCAGGGCCAGGTTGCGGCCCAGGCGCGGATGACCGCCGAGCCGGCTGCGCCACAGAAGTTTCGGCGTCTCGCCGGCGCCGCTGGCGATCACCACCGTCGATGCGAGCACCTCGAAGGTGGAACCGTCGGGTCGCAGCGCCCGGACCCCGCTGGCGCGGCCACGCGAATGCAACACGCGGGTCACCCGGGCCTGGGAAATGATGCGGGCTCCGGCGTCGCACGCCTGCGGCAGCGCGTTGAGGTGGACCCCGAACTTGGCGTTGCCGGGGCAACCCAACGCGCATTGGCAGCAGCCGCCGCAGCCGGGGGCGTTGCGGGTGAGCGGTGCAGCGCTCCAGCCGAGTTCGCGGGCACCCGCTAGGAGCAGAGAGCCGTTGCGGCCCATGATGTCGAGGGGAACCGGGCCGACCTGCAGGGTGGCTTCGACGTCATCGAGTGCGCCTGCCAGCACGTCCTGATCGGCAAGTGCCAGGCCGAAGTGATCTCGCCATCGTTGTTGCACGTCTGCCGGCGGGCGATAGCAGGTGCCCGAATTCACCACGGTGGAGCCGCCGACGGCGCGGCCGATGGGCAGCACCACCGGCGGTCGGCCCAGTGCTAGCGTGGTGCCCCCGGCGCGGTAGAGACCGGCATAGCGGTCCATCGGGTGGGTGGTGCGGAACTCGTCGGTGGTCCAGTGCCGGCCTTCCTCGAGCACCACCGTGTCCAGGCCGGCCCGCGCCAGGGTCCGCGCCACCATGGCGCCGCCGGCGCCGGAGCCGACCACCACGGCATCGGCCCGAATCACCGTGGCGGCTTCGGTCGAAGCGGTGACCGCCAGCGCTGCGTCGGGCCGCACGACCGGGGTCGACTGCGCGTGTGCAAGCAGCTCGCCCGCGTAGGTGTCGGCGCCATTGGCCAGCAGTGCCACCGCTTTGAGGCCGTCGACTGCCGCCTCGGTGGCTGCACCCAGTCCGGCGATGCGGCGCAGGACGGCCGCTCGCGCATCGGGCGGCAGGCGGCGCGCGGTTCGGCCGGTCCCGAGGTAGCCGGCTGCCGCCATCGACAGCAACCCGGCGTGTACCGCGAGCCGGGTGCCACTGGGCAGCTGTCGGACGTAACGCTCGATCCGGGAGACGAGCACCTCTGGTGGGGGGCCGCCGTGTTCCTGCGGCAACAGTGCGGCGCCGAATGATGCGGCGGCGCGGCCGGCGAGTGTCATGAGACCAACGTGAGTGGGCGGGGAGAACGACGCCGACCAAGGCGGCGGCCCGATTTGAGGAAGAACGGATATGTCGCGAAGAGGACCGCTGCCACAGCGTGCGCGCGCCACCCCAAGGACTCGGTGCGAAGCCGCAGAATCCCACTGTTCCACATGAAGTCGCGGCCGTTGCGCGAGCCGAAGGGCCGCCACATGATGCCCAGGCCGGGGACGTTGTTGTACAGCCCGAAGGATGCCCCGAAGAAGGTCCCCAGCACCGCGGCCTCTGCCAGATCACGCTCGGCGACGTCGACTTCACGTTCGATCAAGACGCCGGCGGCAACCAGCATCGGGGGATCAAGCAGAAAACTCATCCAAGCGACCTTTCGTTGACGGGTGGCGCCGCGTCGCCGCGGAAGCCGATCTCGGCATGTCCGGTGCCCGACACCGACCAGCTGCGTTCCACGACGCGCACCCCGCGCCGGCGCCGGCCGACCTCGATGTGGATATCGGCCTGCCCGGTGTTGGTGCACACCGCTTCGGCGCCGTCGGGATCCTGATAGCGCATGCTGACGCATCGATCGGCCGGTTGATCGACGCGTATTCGAATGTCACGCTTGCCGATTCGTCCCTCCAGCTGCCACTGGGGCAGGTCGAGGACGGTGCGCACCCGCACGGCCGGCAGGCCGCTGCCCGGCCAGTCCCGGCCATTGGCGCGCAACCGGATGAAGGCCGCCGGCCGCAGCGCGCGTAGGCCTGGCCGTCGCGATACCGCGGTGACGACCTCGAGGGCGTCCTGGCCGCCGAGGTCGGCGTGGATCCAGCCCCACCGCTCGGCGTTTCCGTGACCGTAGATGTGCGATACCGCACCGCGCCATCCATCGATCTTGTGCGCAGTCCCGTTGAGCGACAACGTTCCCCGGAACTCGGCGGTCGGGGCCAACACCACCTGCGCGCCGGGCAGCAGCTCGCGCTCCCAGACGAATCGGGGGAAGGTCCACAGCGGGGCTGCGGGGTCTGTCCAGAGCAGGTCCCATTCCATGGCGCCGGCGCGTCCGCCGAGAAAGCCCGGGCCGACCCGGCCACCGGCGCCGCGGTACCAGCTGCCGTCGTGCTCGTGGGGCGCCAGCGGCTCGGGGCCGAACCTCTGAGTCTGCGGTTCGCCCTGTGCCGGAAACCAGGTGATCCAGCCATGGCTGAACGGCGGGCCGCCGTCGGTCGGCGCGACAACCTCGTGGTGGATCCACAGGCCGGCGCGGCTCACCGGATCCGACAGGGTCGCGTACCACACCTCAAGGCGACCGGACTGTCCGCGCCAGCGGACCGCGGCCGCCGATGCCAAATCATTCGACGTCATCCTGCGCACTGTATTGGTTGAGCCAGCCAATCGGGCAACCGCAGCCTTGCCGAGCTGCTGGAGATCCGGGAGGCGCGGTGAGGGCTGAGCAGCTGGGAACCCCGCTATCCGGCGTCGATCACAGCACGCAACGCCGCACCGACTTCGGCGACCAGGCCCGGGGTGTAGCCGGCGACGTTGATGGTGACTCCGCCGACGCCGGCGTCGAGCACCTTGGTCTTGATCTGCTCGGCGATCGATTCCGGGCTGCCCGCCACCGCCCGCTGTGCGATCGGGGCCGGAATCTGATCGGCGGTCAGGTTCGCGCCGGCCAGTGCGGTGAGCAGCATGGTGGTTTCCAGCGTGGCCGGATCACGGCCCACTTCCTCGCAGCTGCGCCGCACCGCGTCCATCTTCTGCGGGAGCTCGTCGAACCCGGTGATGAGGTTGAGGTGGTCGAAGTGACGGGCCGCCATCGGGATCGTCTTCTTCTCGCCGCTGCCGCCGATCAACAGCGGAATGTGGTCGCGGTAGCGCGGCTCGGCCACGGCCTCGCGGGTCCGGTACCACGTGCCCTCGAAGGTCGGCCGCTCACCTTTGATCATCGGCAAGATGATCTGCAGCGCCTCGTCGAGCCGGTTGAACCGGTCGGTGAAGGTACCGAATTCGAAGCCCAGCTGATCGTGTTCGAGCTCGAACCAGCCGGTGCCGATACCCAGGACGGCGCGGCCGCCGCTGACCACGTCCAGGGTGGTGATGATCTTGGCCAGCAGCGCCGGGTTGCGATAGGTGTTGCCGGTGACCAGCGTGCCCAGCTGCACCGTCTCGGTCGCCGTCGCCAGCGCACCCAGGGCGGTGTAGGCCTCGAGCATCGGCTGATCGGGGGCGCCCAGCATGGGCAGTTGGTAGAAGTGGTCCATCAGGAACACGGCGTCGAAGCCGCTGGCCTCGGCCTCGCGGGCTTGGGCGATCACGGTGGGGAAGAGCTGGGAAACGTCGGTGCCGTAGGAGAAGTTGGGGATCTGGAAGCCAAGGCGAATCGTCACGGGGTCGACATTAGGGGCAGCGGGGGAGTCGGCTGGGGTGATTCCGGCTATGCGCGAAGCGAAATTCTGCCGTCGCCGCAGGCTGCGCCGACAAGTAGGGCAAAGAAGGTGGAGCTCATGATGCCGTCGACCATGCGGTTGTGGCGGTGCGCGGCCGGCTGTGAGAACCCGGATGGATCAGCTGTCGCGGTGGGCGAAACGGCTAAAGCCTTCGAACGGACCTGCGCTGGCCTTTTCAGCGGTTACGCTTCGCCGAAACCGCACAAATAGCGGCAAGGCCGACTCCTTGGAGGTATGCCTCGTGGGGCTCACCATCGGAATCATCGTCGTCGTTGTCATACTTCTGCTCGCGGTGTTGGTGATCGCGGGCTACAACGGGCTGGTTCGGGCGCGTAACGCGTATAAGAACGCCTTCGCCCAGATCGACGTTCAGTTGCGGCGTCGCTTCGACCTCATTCCCAACCTGATCGAAACCGCCAAGGCGTACCTGGCGCACGAGCGCCAGACCCTGGAGGCCGTCGTCAATGCGCGTGGCGCCGCGATGAACGGCCTTGCCGCTGCCCAGGCCAACCCCGGTGACCCGGCGGCGATGCAGCAGTTGGCGGAGGGTCAGCAGGCGCTCAACGGCGCGCTGAGCCGGCTCAACGTGGTGGTCGAGCAGTACCCCGACCTCAAGGCGAACCAGACCATGATGCAACTGTCGGAGGAACTGACCTCCACGGAGAACAAGGTCGCGTTCGCCCGCCAGGCCTACAACGACGCGGTGATGAACTACAACAACCGGCGTGAGACGTTCCCCGGCAACGTCTATGCCGGCATATTCAACTTTGCTCCGGCAGCCCTGCTCGAGATCCCGCCGGAACGCCCGGAGATGCGGGACGCGCCGAAGGTTCAGTTCTGACCGACCGGCGGCCATGAACTTCTTCGAGCACCAGCGGGCCGCCAAGGGAACCACGTTGAAGTTGGTGCTTCTCTTCGGGGCTTCGGTGCTGGCGTTGGTCGCGGCGATCAATGCCGCCGCGGTGATCGCACTGGTCTATCTGACTCAGGATTACGGCGGGATCGACGCGTCATCGATTCTTGCGGTCGTCATCATCGTCACCGCAATCACGCTTCTGGTCATCGCAGGTGGAACGCTGTTCAAGACAATTTCGCTGCGTCAGGGGGGTACTGCTGTCGCCGCGGCCGTCGGCGCGGTACCCGTGGACACGACGACGACCGACCCGCAGTTGCGTAGGTACGTCAACATCGTCGAGGAGATGTCGCTGGCCTCCGGCGTGCCTGCGCCACGATTATTCGTCATGCCGGGTGAACCCGGAATCAATGCTTTCGCCGCAGGTTTCACGCCTGCCGATGCCGCCATCGCGGTGACAGGTGGTGCTCTGGCGCAACTCAACCGTGATGAGTTACAGGGTGTCATCGCTCATGAGTTCAGCCACATCCTCAACGGCGATATGCGGCTGAACATTCGACTCATCGGACTACTCAGCGGCATCCTGCTGATCGGAATGATCGGCTTGCGCATGCTGCAGTTCGGCGGCCGCGGCAGCGACAGCAAGCGCGCGCTGCCCCTCGTTGCGTTCGCCTTCGCGATCATGGTGCTCGGCTACGTCGGCGTGTTCTTCGCCAACGTGATCAAGGCTGCGGTATCACGGCAACGGGAGTGGCTGGCCGACGCGTCGGCGGTGCAGTTCACTCGCCAGACCGACGGCCTCGAAGGCGCACTGAAGAAGATCGGCGGCATACCGACCGGTTCGCGGCTGCGTAACTCCCGCAATGCGGCCGAGGTCAGCCACATGCTGTTCGGAGAGGGCGCGCGACGGTCGTTCGCGTCGTTGTTCGCGACGCATCCGCCACTCACCGACCGGATCAAGGCGCTCAACCCAGCCTTCGACCCCGGCGAGATCGCCGAACTACAGCAGCGCTACGCCAAGCAGGCGCCCGACGGCCTGGCCGAGGACGTCGCCGCGGGTTTCGCCCCCGTCGGAGCCGCACTCGGCCGTCAGACCCCCGCGCCAGAGCAACTTCCCAACGCCGGCTGGCGCACCAGCCCCGAGCACGTCGCTGCTCGCGCAGGCACGTTCACTCCGGACGACCTGAAGTACGGCGCGGCCCTGCATGCGCGGATTCCTGACGATGTCCGGACGCTGGCCAGCCAGCCCACCACGGCCCCCGCGGCCGTCATCGCGTTGCTTCTCGCGCCGTCGAGCGGGGGTCTGCACGCCCGCGAGCTGGCCTCGGTGACCGAACAGCTGGGGCCGACACAGGCGCGGGAAGCCGCCGCGCTCGCCGACCGGATGCGGGCGCTGCCGCACGAACTTCGGCTCCCAGTCGTCGCGCTGGCTTTGCCGCAGATCGCCACCCACTCTCGTGCCGAACAGGACGCACTCATCACGGTGCTGAACACGCTCGCCGTCGCCGACGAGAAGGTGACGATGTTCGAGTACTGCCTGACCCGCCTGGTCTGGAACTACGTGCTCGATACCAACGATCCGGCTCGCCGGAGCAAGGTGGGCAGCGGTTCGCTCACCGGTGTGCGTCCGGTGGTGACGACCCTGCTGGCGACTCTCGCGGTCGCGGGGGGCGCAGATCAAAATATGGCGGCACAGTCGTTGGACATTGCGCTGCACCGACTTTACGGCGACAACGCAAGGCCCGAGAACCCGCGCAGGCTGAGCTGGCAGCAGACCCTCGACGAAGGCTGGGCCGCCCTGGATGCCTTGGATCCGAGGGCGAAGCAAGCACTCGTCGAAGCGATGGTGGAAGCGGTGCTGCACGACGGTACCGTGACGGCGTCGGAAGCCGACTTACTTCGTGCAGCATGCGGTTTGATGCACGTGCCCCTGCCTGCGCTGTTGGGCTGACTGACGTCGGTCGAGCCTGCCGAGCAGTCCCGGGTCGGTGATGTACGACAACACAACGTGCTCGGCAGAGCGGCCAATGCGGCGGTATCAGCTGTCCAGCTCCCTGTGCCGGGGGTGTACTCGATATTCCATCGAATGTTTGCGTCGGATGGGGTGGCGTCGGCCGGCGTAGTAGGCGGCCACGTACAGGAAGTAAAAAACACCGGCGGTGATGACTGTGTTGACGACAAACTGGACGTATTGTCCGCGCGCAATCGGATAGCCCCAGCTGGCGTCGCCGTGTCCGGTCACGACGGCGAGCATTGCGGCGAAGGCACCACTCATGACTCCCGCCCAGATCTCGCCTTTTTCTGTGGCGGCGAAATACACATTTCCGGAGCCGATCGCACTGAGTACGACGAGAGCCCACCACATGGTTGTGGCGGTGAGTAGTCCGCTGTAGGAGTCGGGGTGTGGATCGATCTCCTGCTGTGCGGGATCGGTTGTTGGAGGTTCATCTTCGGGATCGGGGTCTTCGATCGTCAAGGAGTAGATCTTTCCGCCGATCTTGATGTAGGGAGTCGATACATACGCTGCGACGGCCATTCCCGACGCAAAAAATATTCCCATCCCGGCTGCGTTTTTCCAGGTGGGATATGTCGCCAGGACGCCAAAAACGCCCGCAATACAAGCAGAACTCCAATAGATCCGCCGCTGCGCGTGAATGCTGATGTTAAGAAACGAAAGGGCAAATCCCGTAAAGAAGCACAAGATTACTACGAAGAAGGCCAGATTGCTCACCATTAGTCGCCCATCGCTTTCTCCACCGCTAATTCCCCGCCAAAACTGCCTGCAATAGCACCGGCAAGTCCGACAATCACGGTGCCTTCCGGCCCCACCCACGAACCCCAAGCTGCCCCTGCTGCGAATCCTCCTAACCAGCCGCCAAGACTGCGACCTCCGAGTTTTGCGGACTCTCGGGCGGTGGGAGCTCCACCCAAGATGTCGTCGCCCGTCACCAAGACGTCCAAAAGAACGGCCGAACGAGACAGCCTCTTGCCCAGCGTTTTCAGGGCGTCGACGTCTGCTGCAGACCATGTCGGGGCGTTGCCCCAATGCTTGCCCTGGGGTAGGGCGTTCGCCTGTGAACTCAGTCCGCTGCCCAAACCGCCTACCCCGGTGGATATGTCAGAGCCCGCTTCGTGGATCAGCTGTCGGGGCGACTTGCCGCTTCGCACCTCCTCGAGTGCTTGGCTGATACCTGCCGGGGATACCCCCGCCGATTTCAGCTGGTCGGCGAAGCCTCCCAGGACCAATGCCCGGGCCTGCAACTCACAGCGATCGAGCATCTGGGTTGCTTGATCGGGTGTCAGCGGTGGCCGGTCTGAATAGGCCCGCCCGGATTCAAGGAAACGCTGAAACTGCAGTCTGGCTTGGGCGCGGGTGCGCGCGTCGCCTCCGAGCACCGGATCGGTTGGCAGGGGGCCGATGAACTGGGAATTCCGCAAGTCATCCAGACGTTGCTGGGCCAGTCGGCGCGCTGCCGGGTCTGGGGTCGGATCGTCGGCAATCGTCTGATCGCGTTGCCGCGCCGCATCTGATGGGTCTGGTGTGAGTGGAGCCGGTGTCTGCGGTTTCGTGCCGGCACCGGTTGCGTTGTGGGTGCCGTCTTCGCCGAAGGCGAAGTAGTGCAGACCTGTGGTTGCGGTGGTCAGGTCGCGGGCGATCTGGTTTTCGTTGGTGACCAGGTTGGCGACGCGGGACTTGATGAAACTTCCATGATCGGCCGCGGCCTGCTCGCGTTGAGCCTGTTCGGCGGTGGAGCTGTAGTAGGGCCACGTATCGGTGACGGAGTAGTCGTCGCCGACGCGGAATTCGTCGCGTTCGGCGGCGGCGACGGCGTAGAGCACCTCGGCTTTGTTGTGGTGTTGGGTCTGCGCGCCGCGGGCGGCGGTAGTGGCGGCGTTGCGCAGCGCGTCGGCTGGTCCGTGGACTTTGACCAGATCTGCGGCGGATCGGCGCTGAAAGCCTTCGGCGCCGGCGCCGGTCCACGGTGTGCCGCCGGGCCTGGCCGCAGCGTCGCGGACTTCGGTGAACGCGGCTTCCCAGGAGTCGGCGAGGTTGGTCCAGGCGGTGGTGTTGGCGATCAGGTGATCCCAGGTGGCGTCTTCGACTTCGGTCAGTGTCGGTAGCCCGGACATAGCGGCCTACCTGCCGGTTGCGAGCGCGCCGGCGCCGGCGTCGACGCCGGAGTGCGGGGCCAGGGGTGGGGGGCCGCCTGCTGGCTGGGTGACCGCGGTCAGGGCGGCTGCGGCGTTGTTGTCCATCGCCTCGTATTCGTTGGCGGTGGTGGTGAGTTTTGTCGCGTTGGCCCTCAGCCGGGCGCGCATCGCTGCTGCGGCTGTGCCGGCGCCAGTGTTGGTGGTGGTGCATGCTGCACTGCTGGTCTGCCATGCGGACGCTGGAAGTGTTGGTAACTGCGGTGCGACCTGGCCGGCCAGCATCGCGCAGCGTTGCGCCAGTTGGCGCAGGTCGGCTGGGACGACCCGCAGGACGGGGCTGGTCACCCGCCAAGCGTATAAGTGAATCCGAATTTGCGGAATTCAGTCGCCGAGCGCGCTGGGCCAATGAGGTGGCATTTTGGGTGGTGCCCCCGGCAGGATTCGAACCTGCGGCCTTCTGCTCCGGAGGCAGACGCTCTATCCCCTGAGCTACGGGGGCGCTCGCGTGATGCGGCGCCATGTGGGCTTTGACAGAGTAGCGCATGAATGCCCCGACCCGAGAACCGGACGGATTCGGGGCCTGACCACGACAGACCATAGGATGGGGCCTCGTGACCCCCGCCGATCTGGCCGAATTGCTCAAAACCACCGCCGCAGCGGTGCTGGCCGAGCACGACCTGGACACCGCCGCGCTGCCCGCGACGGTGACGGTCGAGCGGCCGCGCAACCCCGAACACGGTGACTACGCCACCAACCTGGCCCTTCAGCTGGGCAAGAAGGTGGGCGCCAACCCGCGTGAGCTGGCCGGTTGGCTGGCGCAGGCGCTGGAGCAGGCCGACGGGATCGCCGCGGCCGAGGTCGCCGGCCCGGGGTTTGTGAACCTGCGCATCGAGGCCTCGGCGCAGGGCGCCGTGGTGGCCAACATCGTCGCCGCGGGCGCCGACTACGGCCATTCCCGCGAGTTCGCCGACCTCAACGTCAACCTCGAGTTCGTCTCGGCCAACCCCACCGGCCCCATCCACATCGGCGGCACCCGCTGGGCCGCGGTCGGCGACGCGCTGGGCCGGCTGCTGAGCACGCAGGGCGCCGCGGTGACCCGCGAGTACTACTTCAACGATCACGGCGCCCAGATCGACCGGTTCGCCAACTCGCTGATCGCCGCCGCCAAGGGCGAGCCCGCCCCCGAGGACGGCTACGCCGGCGCCTACATCAACGACATCGCCGCCGCCGTGCTGGCCCAGGCCCCGGACGCGCTGAACAGCCCGGACGCCCAGGAGACCTTCCGCGCGATCGGCGTCGACCTGATGTTCACCCACATCAAGGCCTCGCTGCACGAGTTCGGCACCGACTTCGACGTGTTCACCCACGAAGACTCGATGCACACCTCCGGGCGGGTCGAGCAGGCCATCGCGCGGCTGCGCGCCAACGGCAACATCTACGAAAAGGACGGTGCCACCTGGTTGCGCACCAGTTCCTACGGCGACGACAAAGACCGCGTCGTGATCAAGAGCGACGGCAAGCCCGCCTACATCGCCGGCGACTTGGCCTACTACCTGGACAAGCGCGAACGCGGCTTCAACCTGTGCATCTACATGCTCGGCGCCGACCACCACGGCTACATCGCCCGGCTCAAGGCAGCTGCGGCGGCTTTCGGCGACGACCCGGCAACGGTCGAGGTGCTCATCGGACAGATGGTCAACCTGGTGCGCGACGGACAGCCGGTCAAGATGAGCAAGCGCGCCGGCACGGTGATCACTCTCGATGACCTGGTCGAGGCCATCGGCGTGGACGCCGCGCGCTACAGCCTGACCCGCTCCTCGGTGGACACGCCCATCGACATCGACTTGGCGCTGTGGTCCTCGGCGAGCAACGAAAACCCGGTCTACTACGTGCAATACGCGCACGCCCGACTCTGCGCGCTGGCCCGCAACGCCGCCGAACTGGGCCTGGTCGCGAGCACCGCCAACCTCGGACTGCTGAGCCACGACAAGGAAGGCGCGCTGATCCGCAACCTGGGCGAGTTCCCCCGGGTGCTGGAAACCGCTGCCGCGCTGCGCGAGCCGCACCGGGTGTGCCGGTACCTCGAGGACCTCGCCGGCGACTACCACCGGTTCTATGACAGCTGCCGGGTGCTGCCGCAGGGCGACGAAGAACCCACGGATCTGCACGCCGCGCGCCTGGCGCTGTGTCAGGCCACCCGCCAGGTGATCGCCAACGGGCTGGGCATCCTGGGCGTCAGCGCACCGGAGCGGATGTGAACGTCCACCCCGCCGGCCCCCGCCACGCCGAAGCGCTCCAGCCCGACGGCCTGCCGCCGCGGCCGCAGAACCCGCAGCAACTGCTGGAGCTGGCGCCGAACGTCTGGCCCCGCAACACCGTTCGCGGCGACGACGGCGTGACGCGGATCGCCGGCGTGAAACTGACCGACTTGGCCGCCGAGTACGGCACCCCGCTGTTCGTTATCGACGAGGACGACTTCCGGGGCCGCTGCCGCGAGATCGCCGACGCGTTCGGCGGCGGCGAGCACGTGCACTACGCCGCCAAAGCCTTTCTGTGCAGCGAGATCGCGCGCTGGATCGACCAGGAGGGCCTGTGCCTGGACGTCGCGACCGGCGGCGAGCTGGCGGTGGCTCTGCGCGCCGGTTTCCCCGCGCAGCGAATCACCCTGCACGGCAACAACAAATCTGTTGAGGAACTGACCACCGCGGTCAACGCCGGCGTCGGCCACATCGTGCTCGACTCGTTGATCGAGATCGACCGCCTCGACGCCGTCGCCGCGGCGGCCGGTGTGGTGCAGGACGTGCTGGTGCGAGTCACCGTCGGCGTGGAGGCCCACACCCACGAGTTCATCTCGACCGCGCACGAAGACCAGAAGTTCGGGCTCTCGCTGGCCAGCGGCGCGGCGATGGAGGCCATCCGGCGGGTGTTCGCCGCCGAGCATCTGCGACTGATCGGCGTGCACAGCCACATCGGCTCGCAGATCTTCGACGTCGCCGGTTTCGAGCTGGCCGCCCACCGGGTCATCGGGCTGCTGCGCGATGTGGTCGCCGAATTCGGCTTCGACAAGACCGCGCAGCTGTCGGTGATCGACCTGGGCGGGGGACTGGGCATCTCCTACCTGCCGCAGGACGACCCGCCGCCGATGGCCGAGCTGGCCGCCAAGCTGGCCGCGATCGTGCGCGACGAGTCCGCGGCGGTCGGCCTGCCCGCCCCCCAGCTGGTCGTCGAACCCGGCCGGGCCATCGCTGGGCCGGGCACCGTGACGCTCTATGAGGTCGGCACCGTCAAAGACGTCGACATCAGCGCCACCGCGCACCGCCGCTACGTCAGCGTCGACGGCGGTATGAGCGACAACATCCGCCCGGCGCTTTATGACGCGCATTACGACGTGCGCCTGGTGTCGCGGACCATCGACGGTGCCGACGCCGAGCCCGAGGTGGCACGCATCGTCGGCAAGCACTGTGAAAGCGGCGATATCATCGTTCGCGACACCTGGGTGCCCCGCGGCCTGGTGCCCGGCGACCTGGTCGCCGTGGCCGCAACGGGCGCCTACTGTTACTCGATGTCGAGCCGGTACAACCTGCTCACCCGCCCGGCGGTGGTGGCGGTACGCGACGGAAAAGCTCGCCTTATGCTGCGCCGGGAGACCGTCGAAGACCTAATCAGCCTGGAGGTGGGGTAGAAGTGGCCGGTTCGCAGGTATCCGGGGCCCCCATCGGGGTGGCCGTACTCGGTCTGGGCAACGTCGGCAGCGAGGTGGTCCGCATCCTCGAAGCCAGCGCCGACGACCTGGCGGCCCGCATCGGGGCGCCGTTGGTGCTGCGCGGTGTCGGGGTGCGTCGTGTTTCGGCTGACCGCGGTGTCCCGGTGGAGTTGCTCACCGACGACATCGACAGCCTGGTCTCGCGCAGCGACGTCGACATCGTCGTGGAGCTGATGGGTCCGGTCGAGCCCGCCCGCAAGGCGATCCTGTCGGCGATCGCGCACGGCAAGTCCGTCGTCACCGCCAACAAGGCCCTGCTGTCGCGCTCCACCGGCGAGCTGGCCGAGGCCGCCGAGAACGCTTTGGTGGATCTGTACTTCGAAGCCAGCGTCGCCGGCGCGATCCCGGTCATCCGCCCACTGACCCAGTCACTGGCCGGGGACACCGTGCTGCGGGTGGCCGGCATCGTCAACGGCACCACCAACTACATCCTGTCCGAGATGGACTCCACCGGCGCCGACTACACCAGCGCGCTGGCCGACGCGAGCGCGCTCGGCTACGCCGAGGCCGACCCGACCGCCGACGTTGAGGGCTACGACGCCGCTGCCAAGGCCGCGATCCTGGCGTCGATCGCTTTCCACACCCGCGTCACCGCCGACGACGTCTACCGCGAGGGCATCACCAGCATCAGCCCGGCGGACTTCACCAGCGCACGGGCCCTGGGCTGCACCATCAAGCTGCTGGCGATCTGCGAGCGCCTCACCACCCCCGATGGCCAGCAGCGGGTTTCGGCCCGCGTGTACCCGGCGCTGGTTCCCCTGACCCACCCACTGGCCAGCGTCAACGGCGCCTTCAACGCGGTGGTGGTCGAGGCCGAGGCGGCCGGTCGGCTGATGTTCTACGGCCAGGGCGCCGGGGGTGCGCCGACGGCGTCGGCGGTCACCGGAGACCTGGTGATGGCGGCGCGTAACCGGGTGCAGGGCGGTCGCGGCCCCCGCGAGTCCAAGTACGCCCAGCTGGCCATCGCGCCGATCGGCGACGTCGCCACCCGCTACTACGTGAGCATGGACGTGGCCGACAAACCGGGCGTGCTGTCCACGGTGGCCGCCGAGTTCGCCGCGCACGGTGTGAGCATCGCCGAGGTGCGCCAGGAAGGCGTCGCCGACGGTGAAGGCCAGCTGGTGGGTGCTCGTATCGTGGTGGTCACCCACCGAGCCGCCGAGTCGGCTTTGTCGAAAACTGTTGCGGCGCTTGCGGGCCTGGACGCAGTCCAGCGGATCGCCAGTGTGCTGAGACTGGAAGGAACAGACCAGTGAGCTCCACCCGGACACCTATCCATCGCCCTTGGCCCGGGCTGATCGGCGCCTACCGCGATCGGCTCCCCATCGGCGACGACTGGACGCCGATCACCCTGCACGAGGGCGGCACCCCGCTGATCCACGCCAAGCGGATCTCCGAGCAGACCGGCTGCACCGTGCACCTCAAGGTCGAAGGCCTCAACCCGACCGGTTCGTTCAAGGACCGGGGGATGACGATGGCGGTCACCGACGCGGTGGCCCGCGGCCAGAAGGCGGTGCTGTGCGCATCGACCGGAAACACGTCGGCATCGGCGGCGGCCTACGCGGCGCGCGCCGGCATCACCTGCGCGGTGCTGATCCCGCAGGGCAAGATCGCCATGGGCAAGCTGGCGCAGGCAGTCATGCACGGCGCCAAGATCATTCAGATCGACGGCAACTTCGACGACTGCCTGGAACTGGCCCGCAAGATGGCCACCGACTTTCCCACCATCTCGCTGGTGAACTCGGTGAACCCGGTGCGTATCGAGGGCCAGAAGACCGCGGCTTTCGAGATCGTCGATGCCTTGGGCACCGCACCCGACATCCATTCGCTGCCGGTCGGCAACGCCGGCAACATCACCGCGTACTGGAAGGGCTACCGCGAATACCACGCCGACGGCCTGACGGAGAAGCTGCCGAAGATGCTGGGC
>NZ_JRMK01000012.1:0-46533 GCF_000972925.1 Mycobacterium sp. UM_Kg1
TGTATAAGAGACAGGGCCCGGATGCCGTGCTTTTTGAATTTCTGTCCCTGGGCCAGGCCGGGAGTCTCAGGCGGGATGACGAACGTGGCCTGCCCGCGTGAGCCGAGTTCGGGGTAGACCGAGGCGACGACGATGTGCACGTTGGCGATTCCGCCGTTGGTCGCCCAGGTCTTGGTGCCATTGAGCACCCACTCGCGGGTTGCCTCGTCGAAGCGGGCGCGGGTGCGAATGGCCCCGACATCTGATCCCGCGTCGGGCTCCGATGAGCAGAATGCCGCAACTTTGGGGTCGTCGGCGGTACCGAACATCAGCGGCAGCCACTGGCCCAGCTGCTCAGGAGTCCCGTTGCCCGCCAGCGCGGCAGCGGCGAGTCCGGTGCCCAGAATCGACAGCGCGATGCCGGCGTCACCCCAGAACAGTTCCTCGAACACCGTCAGCATGCCGATTCCGCTTGGTTCGGCGGCCTGGGTCGCAAAGAGCTCAGGCGAGTACAGCCCGATCTTTGCCGCCTCCTGGATCACCGGCCACGGCGTCTCTTCCCGTTCGTCCCATTCGGCGGCCGCGGGGCGGACGACTTCGGCGGCGAACTGGTGCACCCAGTCCCGTACCTCGACCACGTCATCGCTGAGCTCTACCGAGAACGACATTGCAACTCCTGCACGGGGATGGGGCGGACACCTTCGGCTCGATTCTGGCACCTCGCGGTCCAGGCGGTCGCGCAGCGTTGCCGACCGCGCGCCCTCACCCCCAAAGTGCTTGGGCCGAAACACTGCCCAGGTAGTAGGCACCCAGGCCGCAGGACACGGTGAGGACCAGGTTCGCCAACGCGTAGAGCCGCGCACCGAAGGCGGCCAGCTGCAGGGTTTCGTAGGAGAACGTCGAGTAGGTGGTCAGCGCGCCGCATAAGCCGGTGCCGATCAGCAGGTGCAGCCGGGGGTCGGCCGCCCCGGTGAGCGCCCCCAGCACCAGGCTTCCGAGCACGTTGGCCACCAGCGTTCCCCACGGCAAGGTGGTGACGTGGCGCGATTGCACATACCGGTCCGTCAGATACCGCAGCGGGGCACCGACCGCGGCGCCCGCGGCCACCAGCAACCAGGTCACCGGTGGGAAGGGGCTCGCCCGACGTGGCGGACGACTTCGACGTCGTCCAGCAGGATCAGTCCCCCGCTGACCAGTTCGTCCAGCTCCGGCAGGAAGGCACGGATCCGCTCGGCGTCGTCGACGATGACGACCGAGACCGGCAGATCCTCCGACAGCGACAGCAGCCGGGTGGTGTGGATGGCCGACGACGCTCCATAACCCTCGATGCCGCGGAACACCGTCGCACCGGCCAGCCCGGCGCGACGGGCCCGGTGCACGATCTCGCTGAACACCGGCTTGCCATGCCAGGTATCGCTCTCGCCGAGCAGAACCGTCAGGCGCAACGCGGGTCCGGTGAGCCGGCTCATGCCGTCCTCCTCAAGATCAGCCGGCGACTCAGGCCCGCGGCGGTCCACGTGGCCAGCAGCGCCGCCACCGGAGTGGCCAGCAGGTAGGCCAGTGCCGGTGCGATGTGCCCGGAACCGGCGAGGCTGTCGACGTCGCCGGCGAACGTCGAGAAGGTGGTGTAGCCGCCGAGTACGCCGGTGCCCAACAGCGGTCGCAGCAACCGATGCCCCACCCACAGCTCGGTGATCGCCACCATCAGCATCCCCATCAGGGCGCACCCGGTCACATTGGTGGCCAAGGTGGCCCAGGGGAATCCGTCGGCCGGGGTGGGCCATGCCAGCGCGACGGCGTAACGCGCGCAGGCGCCGATGACGCCTCCGCATGCGACCGCCGCGACTACCGGCGCCTGCTCGTGCACCGTGGGCTCCTGTCTAGGCCCCGCCGTCGAGACTCGCTGAACCGCCGAGACTCGCGGCGGCCTCCCGGGTGATCTGCTCGAACTGCGCCGCCATGGCGTCGGCCAGAGCGGTCGCCGCCGACAGCGGACGCACCATCACCACGAAGTCATCGATCTTGCCGTCGTCGTCGCTGTGCAGGAAGTCGCATCCGCTGATCTTCTTGCCGTCGACCGACGCCTCGAACAACAGCGCGTGGTCGCGTCCTGCGGGATCGGCGATCTCCCGCACGTAGCGGAAGTCGGCGAACACCCGCATCACTGCGCGCAGGATGGCCGCGGTGATCGGCTTGCCCCGGTAAGGCTTGAACGCCACCGGAGAGGTGAACACGACGTCATCGGCCAGTAGCGCTTCGATGGCCGCAGCATCGCCGGCCTCGACGGCCTGCCGGAATGGGTGCATGCCACGCCTCCGCTCGTCAGTTGCTGACCCTCACGGTAGACCCCAGCACGGTGTCCTCCGGGCAGGCCGGGGCATCGGCCGGTCGCAGCACCTGGACGGTGGCCAGTTCGGCACGCTCGTCGCGGTCCGGCGCTGCGTCACGCCGGCCGGCGGGCAGCAGGTGCGGGGCCGCGGCCATCGCCACGACCGCGGTGCCGGCGGCCCCCAGCGCCAGCGACCAGCCCAGCGGACCCACCGGGACGCAGCCCAGCAGCTGGCTGGCCCCCGGAAGGCTGATCATCGCCGCGAACGCCACGAACGAACCGGCCGCGGTGAGCAGCACCAGCGGGGCATGGGAATCGAACAGGGTCTGGGCGAGCTCGGTGGTGACGAGCGCGATCAACGCCACCGTGGCGGCGCGCTGCCGGCGTCCGGTCAGCGAGGCCATCCCCCAGGCGACGCTGGCCGCCGCTCCGGTGATGGCCCCGCGCATCGCGACGGCCCGCATCAGACGGCGCTCGTCGATACCGCGCACCACCCGATGCGAGGCGCCGGCCGGCGTGCTGACCGCCACGGCGGTGGCCGGCAGCGCATCGGTAAGCATGTTCATCAGCAGCAGTTGGCGGTTGTTCAACGGCGACGTCCCCGACAGCGCCGCGCCGACGACCCCGAAGATCACCTCGCCGACGTTGCCGCCGAGCAAGCCGGTCACCGCCAGCTGGACCCCCCGCCACAGCCGCTGGCCTTCGTCGATGGCATGGACCAACGCACCGATCCGGCCGTCGGTCAGCACGATGTCTGCGGTTGCGTGTGCCGAGTCGCTGCCCCGGGCCACGACGCCGAGTCCGACGCTGGCCGCTCGGATCGCCGCCGCGTCGTTGGCGCCGTCGCCCACCATGGCGCAGACCCGTCCGCTGCGTTCGAGGGTCTGCACCACCTGGACCTTGTTCTCCGGAGACATCCGGGCGAAGATCACCCGCTGCCCGACCGCCTGTTCCTGGTCCCGGCGCGACAGCGCGTTCCACTCCGCTCCGGTGATGACCTGCTCCGCGGTGACCGGGACCCCCAGCTCCGCGGCGATCGCGGTGGCGGTGACGGGGTGATCGCCGGTGATCAGCCGGATACCGATACCGCGTTCGGCCAAGTCGGCCAGCAGTTGCGGCGCTTCGGGTCGCGGGGTGTCGGAGATGCCGAGGAAACCGGTCAGCGTCAGCCCGGATCGGCACAGCCCGGCCAGTGCGTCCGGCTGCTCGGCCAGCGCGTGCGTCTGCGCTGCGGTGAGGCGGCGCGTGGCCACCGCGATCACGCGCAGCCCGCCGGCGGCCAGTTCGGCCACCGGTGCATCGCTGTCGGGGCCCAGCCCGGTGCAGGCGGCCAGCACCACTTCCGGCGCGCCCTTGATCATCAGGTCCCGGCCCAGGACCGATGCCGAGAACGCCCGGCCGGATCGGAAGGGCAGGTGGGCGTCCGGGGTGCTCCACAGCGGCGTATCGCCGGTGGCGACGCGGGCCGCGGCTTCGGCGACCGCCTGGTCGGTGGCGTGGGTGTGGGGATCGCCCTCGGGAGCCGGCGCGGCGTTGGCCGCGCACCGCAGCACGTCGTCGTCGCTGAATCCCGCTACCGGGTGCACCCGGGTGACCCGCAGCCGGTTCTCGCTCAACGTTCCCGTCTTGTCGAAACAGACCACCTCCACCCGGCCCAGGGCCTCCACCGAACGCGGAATGCGCACCAGGGCACCGGTATCGGTGAGCCGTTGGGCCGAAGCGTGTTGGGCCAGGGTCGCCATCAGCGGCATGCCCTCCGGCACCGCCGCCACGGCGACCGCGATCGCATTGCCCAGGGCCAGCCGCAGTCCGCCGCCGCGCAGCAGGCCCAACAGGCCCACCATCAGCCCGCCGGCGGCACTGGCCGGGAAGGCGCGGCTCATGAGCTGACTGAGCTGGTGCTGCAGGCCGACGACCGGGAGGTCCCCCGCGGCCAGCTCAGCAGCTCGGCGGGCCTGCGTGTCGGCGCCGACGGCGGTGACCACGGCGCGCGCGGTGCCGGCGACCACAGTTGTGCCGGCGTAGATCATGCAGCGCCGTTCGGCCAGTTCGGCGCCGGGTGTCGCCGCGGTCTGCTTGTCCACCGACAGGGATTCGCCGGTCAGCGACGATTCGTCGACTTCGAGGTCGGTCGCCTCGATCAGTCGTGCATCTGCGGGCACGACCTCATTGCTGCGGACCTCGATCACGACGCCGGGCAGCAAGCGGTCGGCGGCGATCTCGCCGTAGGTTCCGGTGTCGGGTTCGACGATGCGAGCCGGCGGGGTCTGTTGAGCCAACAGCCGGTTCAACCGGTTCTCGGCCTGCAGCTGTTGGGCCGCGGCGAGCATGCAGTTGCCGATCAGCACCGTGCTGACCATCATCGCGTCCACCGGCGAGCCCAGCATCGCGGTGGCGGCCGAACTGAGCGCCAGCACCGGCATCAGCGGATCGGACAGTTCCGCTCGCACCGCCTTGACGAACTGCCATGCCAGGGGCGGTGGTGCGGCTTCGGAGGCAGCGTTCGTGCCGGCGAGGTCGGGGGCGGGCAGGATGCCGCGGACCGCTTCGGCCGACAGCGCATGCCACTCGTGGGCCGGCGCGGGCCGCGGCGCCGGCGTCCGCGCCGCCTGGCGGGCCAGCAGGTATCCCGAGAGCAGCCCGGTGGCCGCCCCGGCGGTGACCGGCCCGGGACCGCGCCCGCCCCGCACCCCGGGCACCATCAGCACCGCACCCAGCGTGGATGCGCCGGTGGCCAACGCGATGCCGCGCTCAGCGGCCTGGCGTGCCGCCGGTATCGCGTGCAGCACCCGCCAGGCGCCGGCCAGGTCGGTCAGCAGCAGATCCGCTTCCCACGGGGGCGCCAGGGCGGCGTCCTCGGGCAGGATTCCCAGGCCGACGTCGGCGCCGGCGAGCGCCTGTGCGCCGGTCGAGGTCAGCACGGCCACGGTGCGGCCGTCTTGCTGACGCGCCGTCAGGGCGTCGGCCAGTGCCGCATCGAGTGCGTCGTCGCCGCCGGCACCGGCCGGCGCGAGTTCGTCGAACGCCGGGCGCAGCTCGCCCAGAGCCGCCACGTCGAGGGTGATCAACTCGGCGCCGCTGGCCCGTGCCTGCGCCAGCAGCGCCGCGGCGAGCGGGTGGTGCGTGGCGCCGGTGCACAGTAGGCGCGGATCGATGAGGACGGCGTCGACGCGGTCGAGCCGGCGCAAGCCGTCTTGGCGCAGCGGTAACGCCGCGTGCTGCTGCACCAGCGAGCGGCACAGCGTGGCCGCGAAAGCTTCGGTGGTGCTGCGCATGGCTTTCGGGGAGGTGACCACGGCCGCGGTCGCGGCGGTGCTGAGGTTGCCGGTGAGCGCTCCCACCGCACCAGCCCCCAACAACTGGACGTAGCCGGCCCGGCGGCCATGTCGGTCGACCGCGCTCTCCGGCAGCGGCACCGGGCGCGACGGTGGGTAAAGCCGCGCCTGCTCGGCGTGCGCGGCCAGGTGCGGTTCGTGACGGCTCCAGGCCTGTGCCGCGGCCTGCGTCTCGGCGGCTTTGATGCCCTGCAGCGCCAAGTCCACTGCCAGCGTCGCCGGCGACAGGGTGGCGATGCGTGCCCCGGTGGAAATCAGCGACAGCACGGTGTCGGCCGCTCCGCGGCCGATCTGATCGGCCAGCCGGCTGCGCACCCACGGCTGATAGTTCGCCAGCGCCGCGACGGCGTCGACGGTGATCGGTGCGTGCGGCAGGCGCAACGCGCGCCCGGCGAATGCGATCGCCATCCCGGCGGCGTTGACACCGACCATCACGCCCCGGGACATCAGCAGCAGCCCGTCGCCGGGTAACACCGCGGTCGGCGTCGCGCAGATCGGCGCCGTGGGGCGGTGCACGCCGCCGCTGCCGCGCTCGGCCCGGGCGGTCAGGCGGCACAGGTCGGGCAGCGAGAGCTCAGCGTCGTCCGCGAGCTGCACCACCACCCGCGACAGCGGGCGGTTCAACCGCGCCGAGACCACCGCGGGTTCGGCGTTGAGCGTGTCGAGCACCCGCTGGCCCACGTCGGGCGAATCATTCAGGCCGCGCACTTCGATCCAGGCACGTTGTTGGCCGCGCCAGCAGTTGCGGGTCAGCGATGCCGCGGCGGACTCGCCGGACAGCAGCCGGGTGGCCTCGCGAATCGGCAGCGCAGCAACCTGCAGGCCGGCCGAGGTGATGCCCCCGACCGCTTCGGCGGTGGCTGAGGTCCCGCGGACCGCAGCGCCCAGCAACACTGATGCCGTGTGCACGCCCAGCGCGACGGGGCGCAGCAACGATCTCGAAAGCAATTCCGCAGCAACCAATCCTGTGGCGTGGCGGCGGTGTTCGAGCCCCCTCGGGGTGCCCGATGCGCCGCGATGAACTGCCTCATTCTCGCCAACACTTTGGCTATTGCGCAACTATACGAATGTGTCGTTCGGCGAATCCTGACATCATGGGTGGGACACAATGAATGCCGCCATGGCTAAAGATGAAAAACGGCGGCCCGAAGAAATCAGTTCAGCCGGCCGACCCGATGAGCCGACCCCGCCGCAACTGGCCTCCGCCGCGAGCACGTTCGCACTGCTGAGCAGCCCGGCGCGCCTGCACGTGATGTGGCTGGCCGCCCAGGACGCCTATGACGTGACCACCCTGGCCCGGCGCGCCGGCATCAACGTGGCGACCATGAGCCAGCACCTGACCAAGCTGCGCCTGGCCGGGCTGATCAATGCCCGGCGTGACGGACGCCACCACATCTACAGCGTTGACGACCCGCACATCCTGACCCTGCTGCAGCAGATCTTCGCCCACATCGCTCCGGACGGCGGCTTGGCGCCGGACCCGCCACGGGGGGCGTGACGCCCTACCAGCTCGCCTTCCGAACGCCGGGCAGCTGGCCGGCGTGCGCGAGCTGGCGCATGCGCACCCGCGACAGTCCAAATTTGCGAAGGTAACCGCGGGGACGTCCGTCGGCGCTGTCGCGGTTGCGCAGCCGCACCGGGCTGGCGTCGCGCGGATGGCGGGCCAGTGCGCGCTGGGCGGCCAAGCGTTGTTCCGGGCTGCTCGACGTCGAGCGAATGATTTCGTTGAGCTGGGTGCGGCGCTCGGCGTAACGGGCCACCAGCGCCCGGCGCTGCTCGTTCTTGACGATCTTGGACTTCTTGGCCACGCCTCAGCGCTCCTCGCGGAAGTCGACGTGGCGACGAATGAGCGGGTCGTACTTGCGCAACACCATTCGGTCGGGGTCGTTGCGCCGGTTCTTGCGGGTGACATAGGTGTAGCCGGTGCCCGCAGCGGAGCGCAGTTTCACGATGGGACGGATGTCGGTGCGCGCCATCAGATCGGCCTCCTTCAACCTTATTGAAAATTATTATCAACAAGCGACGGACTGGAGGCTACCGCAGGAATGGCCTTATTGACAATGATTTTCATTAGGAGGGTGATGCGGACTCCGGTGATCCTGGCGGCCGGGCAGCCTTCGACCGCCCCCGCCGACATCGCCCGGTACCGCACCGGCGACGGCGAGCAGCGATGATCGCGGACGCGCCCGGCTTACGCGTCAGCCGGCGCGCCACACCCGCAACGCAGCGACGATCATCGGAATCTGCAGCGGCAACCGCGCTATCGCCCCGGCCCGAAGCCAGGGCCTGGCCCAGAACAACCGCACGCTGTGCAGGTTCGCCGGGTACACCGCGATGAACAGGGCCGCGGCGGCCAGACCGGCTCGGCGGCGCGTGCGCGGCACCAGCAACAGCGCACCGATGACGAGCTCGGCGACCCCCGACGCGTAGGTATAGGCGCGGGCGCTGCCGGGCAGCTCCGGCGGAACGATCGCGTCGAACGGTGCCGGCCAGACGAAATGACCGGCCCCGGCGCCCAGCAACAACCCGGCCAGTCCGCGCGCGGCGGTCTCGGCGTCACGCTGGCCTGCCCATGCGGCACTCATCGGTCGATGGTAGCCAGCGCGCCGTCCTGCGCGCACCCGCTGCCGTCGCCGAAAAGTACCGCCGCCATCAGTGCCTGGACCCGCATCCGCTGCTCGTCCCGATTGTCGAAGTTAACCAGGCGTCCTATATCGACAACCAGGGCGAGGGCCGCGTGGACGCGGAAGAGCGCTTCGGTTTCGCGGGCGCCGACCTGGCTCACCAGGTGCGCCCACTCGTCGACGTTCTGCCGCTGCAGCCTGCGCAACTCGGCCTGGTCGGTCTCCGGCAGATTGGCGAACTCGGCGAAGTAGATGTTGACCAGCTCGGGTGCGGCGAACGCCAGCGCGGTGTACCGCTCGGCGATGCGCAGGGCCGCCTGCCGCGGGCTGCTCGACTCGGCCAGGGCGTCGGTGATGGCCATCAGCAACCGGTCGCCGGCCCGGTGGAAGGCGACGGCCAGCAAGGCGGCCTTACTCGGGTAATAGCGGTAGGCGCTCGAGCCGTTCAGGCCCGCCGCAGTGGCGATCTCCTCGATACTGACCTCGTAGAAGCCGCGCTGACCGAACATGCGGATCGCCTCGGCGAGCAACCGCTCGCGTTTGGACATACTCGGCAGGCCCCGCTGCGGGCGCCGCGGCGCGGGTCCGCACGGAGCCGGTGGCAGCTCGGTGGTGAGCACCGACCAGCACAGCTCGCCGAGCAGATCCTGAAGTGCGGCGGCGCCCAGCCTGGTGCGGTGCGCCGAGATGCTGCCGATCACGCTGAGGGTGGCGGCGGCCAGCATCGCGGTGTCGGCGGCGGCAAGTCCGGGGCGCAGCTGCGCCAGCGGTTCGGCGATGGCGGCATTGAGCGCGTCGTAGCTGGCGCGGATCTCGGTGCGATCCGGCGGTTGCAGGTAGCGCCGTTCCCACCGGTAGAACGCGCCCTCGCGGCGCATCCCGATGGTGGCGTCGATCAGCGCGGCGGTGATCGCACGGAGCCGTTCAGCCGGTGGCCGGCCCTCCTCGTCGGCGGACCTCGCGGCGGTCACCAACGCCTGCGCCGCGTATTCGGCGGTCGCCACCAACAGCGCGTACTTGTTGGCGAAGTGCCGGTAGAGGGCCGGTCCGGAGATACCGACCTCGGCGGCGATCTCATCGACACCGACCGCGTGGTAGCCCCGTTGGCTGAACGCGCGGGCCGCGGCCCGCACGATCTGGGCCTTGCGGTCCTTGGGGCGCCGCTGCACCGCAGCCGTCGACACCGGCGCCGCTGGAGCCGTGGCCATTTTCACCCCCTGTGTTGACTGTTCGGGCCGCCGCCCATACGTTAACCACAATTTACGTTTTCATCCACGGAGGAAGTGACGTGCTGCAATCCCGGTTGACGCAAGGGTGGGTCTGATCGTGTCCGAAACCAGCTCCGCCAAACTGACCGCGACGCGCGACGGCCGCGTGCTGCGGGTGACGATCACCAACCCCGGCCGGCTCAACGCGATCGACTACGCCACCATGACAGCCATCGGCGACGTCTTCTCCAGCGCAGCCGAGGACCGCAACGTGCGGGCTGTGGTGCTCACCGGCGAAGGCAAGGCCTTCTGCACCGGCGCGGACCTGTCGGCGACGGGCGGCGGCGTGAGCCCCGATGAGGTGATGGACTGCGCGGCCCGGCTGGTGACCTCGGTCGCCGAATGCCCGCTCCCGGTGATCGCGCGGGTCAACGGACCGGTCGCCGGTGTGGGCGTGGGCCTCGCGCTGGCCTCAGACCTGATCTACGCCGCCGAGAGCGCCTACTTCCTGCTCTCGTTCACCAACATCGGCTTGATGCCCGACGGTGGCACCACCGCCCTGGTCGCTGCGGCGGCCGGGCGGGCGGTGGCCAATGAGATGGCACTGCTCGGCGAGCGCCTGCCGGCGACCGCCGCCCGCGATGCCGGGCTGATCAACGCCGTGCTGTCCGACGCGGAATTGGACGCCCGGGTCGAAGCAGCCGCCGAGAAGCTGGCCCACGGGCCGCGCCGCGCGCTCGAGCTGACCAAAGGAGCACTCAACGCCACCAACCTCGCTGCGCTCGACGCCGCACTGGCCCGCGAGAAAGCCGGTCAGGTGGAACTGCTCACCTCGCCCGACTTCTTCGAAGGCGCGACGGCCATGCTGCAGAAGCGCAAGGCGGTCTTCGGCGAATGATCTTGCAGCCACTGCGGTCGCGCCGCAACCACTGGATGAACCATGTGGCGATCCACGCCGAGATGCGGCCCGATGCCGTTGCCTTCCGCTGTCGGGGCGTCGACACCACCTGGCAGCAGCTGCACGACCGCTCGGAACGCCTGGCAAGCGCGCTGTTCCGGCGCGGGATCTCCTTCGGCGACCGTGTTCTGATCGTGATGCTCAATCACACCGAATACGTCGAGGCGACCTTGGCGATCAACGCCCTGGGCGCCATCGCCGTACCGGTCAATTTCCGCCTCACCGACCCGGAGCTGCGCTATATCGTCTCCGACAGCGGTGCCAAGGGCGTCATCACCGACGACGTACTCGCGCCGCTGATCGAGTCGGTCCGCAAGAACACTCCCGGACTCGATGTCGCCGTGGTGCTCGGTGACGACTACGAATCGCTGATCGCCGAGACCGGCGCGCCGCACCCCGGCGCCGATGTCCCCGAAGACACTCCGGCGCTGATCATGTACACCTCGGGAACCACGGGAAATCCCAAGGGCGCCATCCTGTCGCACTCCAACCTTGCCGCCCAGTCGTTGACCTGCATCCGGGCGCTGCACACCCACCCGGACACCGTGTATTTCTGCGCGGCACCGATGTTCCACATCGCCGGCCTGGGCAGCATCGCACCCAACCTGATGGTCGGGACCAAGACCGTGATCCACCCGCTCGGTGCGTTCAACGCCGCGGACACTCTCGACGCATGGGAGCGGGAACGGGCAACCTCGGTGTTCCTGGTGCCGGCCCAGTGGCAGATGATCTGCGCCGATCCGACTGTGCGGCAACGTGACCTGGCCCTGGAGGTGATCAGCTGGGGGGCCGCGCCGGCATCGGACACCGTACTGCGGGCCATGGCGGAGAGCTTCCCGAACGCGCTCAACGTCGCGGTGTTCGGACAGACCGAGATGTCGCCCATCACCTGTGTCCTCGACGGCGCCGACGCGATCCGCAAGCTCGGTTCGGTGGGCAAGGTGATCCCGACCATCGCGGCCCGCGTCGTCGACGACGACATGAACGATGTGGCGCCCGGTGAGATCGGCGAGATCGTCTATCGCGGGCCCACCATGATGCAGGGCTACTGGAACAAACCCGAGGCGACCGCCGAGGCGTTCGCCGGTGGCTGGTTCCACTCCGGCGATCTGGTCCGCGTCGATAACGAAGGCTTCATCTACGTGGTCGACCGCAAGAAGGACATGATCATCTCCGGCGGCGAGAACATCTACTGCGCCGAGGTGGAGAACGTGCTGTTCGAGCACCCGCTGGTCCGAGAGGCAGCCGTGATCGGCCGGACCCACGAGAAGTGGGGCGAGGTTCCGGTGGCGATCGTGGCCCTGGTCTCCGGCGAGGCCGCACTGACGTTGACCGACCTCGAGCCGTTCCTCAACGAGCGGCTGGCCCGCTACAAGCACCCCAAAGAGCTGGTGCTGGTCGATGAGCTGCCGCGCAATGCCAGCGGCAAGGTGGTCAAGCCGCAGCTGCGCAAGCAACACGGCTGAGCGGGGCCTGGCTCAGCTGTCGGGCAGACCGGCGGCCTGCGCACAGTAGGCCCAGAGCCGATCACGGTCCTCGCGGCTTTCCCGGGTGAACGGCAGGAAGTGCTCGGGGCGCTGTCGCCGGTCGTGCCAGAAGCCGCCCGCCGGTGGGGCGGGCGTCGTTGCGGCCAGCCAGACGGCGGTATCGGCTCCTTGCTGCGGGGAACGCAGCAACGGCTTTGTCAGTTTCTGGAAAGTCGGCAGCGAGGTGACCACCCCGGGTGTGTCCGACCATCCCGGGTGCATGCAGTACACGGAGATACCGCGGGCTTTCCAGCGTTCGGCCAGCACCGGGGTGAGGGCCACCTGCATCCGTTTGGTTCGCGCGTAGGCAGTCGTGCCGCTGTAATGCCCCTCGCGGTACTCGGGGTCGTCGACTGCCAGCGCCTGGGTGTACATGCCGCCGGAGGACATCAGGATCACCCGCGGGTCATCGGAGGCGGCTAAAGCCGGGACCAGCAGTTCGGTCATCAGTATCGGCCCGAGCACGTGTGTCGCCAACGTGATTTCGTGCCCGTCGGCGGTCTCGGCTCGCTCGGCAGGCAGCACGCCGGCGTTGTGGACGAGCACATCGAGCCGGGGCAACCGGGCGGCGAGGCCGGTGGCGAACTGGCGCACCGCGGCCAGATCGGCGACGTCGCAGACCTCCACACGCAGGTCCGCCGCGGGGTTTTCGGCAGCCAGCTCGGCCCGGGCGCGCTCGGTGCGTTCGGGGTCTCGGCCCACCATCAGCACCGTGGCGCCCAGCGCCGCCAATCCCGCCGCGATCGCCTTGCCGATGCCGCTGTTGGCGCCGGTCACCACGGCGACCTTGCCGGCCAGCGCGTCCGGTGCCGGATCGCGAGGCCACCCGCGCCGGCGAAGCCCGTATCCCAGACGGGTGTAGCCGAGCACCACCGAACGGTCCAGAACGGAATCGACTAGCCGGTACCCCCGCGACCCCAGATCCATCGGAGCAGACCCCCGTCTTAACGCAATGGAATTTCCACGAGCATCTGCCCGGTGGGTTGGCGCGATCCCGGATCGGGCTCGACGGTGAATCCGAGCGCGGTCGAATCCCCGAGGTCGGGAATCACCGCGGTCGTCGACGGCGCAACGGCCGCGGCATCCATCGTGCCGGCCAGCGTCGGGCCGCTGGGACTGAGCAGCCACATCTGGTACACCGTGCCCGGTTCCGGCGGCGGCACATTGTTCATCACCAGGACCCCGGCGCTGCGGTCTCGGGAGAACAGCACCGTGGCGGTGCCGGTGGCCAGCGGACTCGACACGCTCGCCACGTCGGGGGCCGCGAGAACCTGTTCCGGGACCGAGGGTTGCGTAGCGGGTCGCAGTGCGATCCCGACGCTGACGGCCGCCAGGCCCCCCACGATCGCCGCCGCGGCGGCCAGGACCGTGGTGCGCCATCGCCACCGGCGGGCCGAGAGGTTCACGGCGCGGCCCATGACGGCTTCGCGCAACCCCGGCGGAGGTTGCACGGCGGTGGCCTCGGAGACCACGGCCATCGCTTCGTGCACCGCCGTCACCGCTTCGTCGAAGGCCTGCGCGATCGCCTTCGGCGCTGCGGCGGTCTGGCGATCGAGTTCTGCGCGCTCGGCGTCGGAGACGGCGTCGAGCGCATACGGCGTTGCCATCGCCAGCAGGTCGGGGGGGTTCGGTTCGGTCATGGCATACCCAGGCATTCACGTAAGCGGCGCAAGGCTTCTTGCATCCGCGTCTTGATCGTGGAGGGGTTGACCGCCAGACGCTGTGAGACCTCGCTGTAGGTCAATCCGCCGTAGTATGCCAACTCGACGCACTGTCGCTGCTTTTCGGGCAGCCCGCCGAGGCAGTCGACCACGCGGCGCTGCTCGTCGCTGACGATCACCGCGTCCACCACGACATCTCCGGGCGGATCGGCGCTGGCCGCCCCGTAACGCGACTCCCGCTGCCCGGCCGCACGTTCGGCACGGACCCGGTCCACCGCGCGACGGTGCGCCATGGCCAGCAGCCACGCCAGGGCCGATCCCTTGGCGGGGTCGTATTTGCCGGCGTTGCGCCAAACCTCGAGGTACACCTCTTGCGTGGTTTCCTCGCTGTAACCGGTATCGCGCAGAACCCGAAGAACCAATCCGTACACGCGTGCGGCGGTCCGGTCGTAGAGCATCGCGAAGTCGGCGAGGCTTCCCGCTGCTACCCGGTGAAGTACCGCGTCCAGTTCGGAGGCACCCGTAGTGGGTTGGTTCATCGGACGCCAGCCTAGCCGCCGAACCGTCACCGATGCAGTGGTTGGAAACCATTCGTCGAAGGTGCGTGAAACCGCGGGCATCGCGCTACCCCCTCACCGGGGGCGGTTCGCCGGGTTTGGCGAACGTCCATTGGTAGACATCCAGATAGCCCGACCGGAAGCCCGCCTCCGAGTAGGCCAGGTAGAAATCCCACATCCGGCGAAACACCTCGTCGAAGCCGAGCGCGGCCACGGCGGAGTCGCTGTGGTTGAAGCGTGCCCGCCACAGCCGCAGCGTTTCGGCGTAGTGGGGGCCCAATGCGCGCATGTCGACGGTGCGCAGTCCGGTGTGATAGCCGGTGACGCCGGAGATCGCCTGCGTGGACGGCAGCAGGCCGCCCGGGAAGATGTACTTCTGAATCCAGGTCAGCGTGTGCCGGCTGGCCATCATCCGGGCGTGCGGCATGGTGATCGCCTGTATCGCCACCCGGCCCCCCGGGGCGGTCAGGCGGTCCAGGGCGCGGAAGTACTCCGGCCAGGCCTGATAGCCGACGGCCTCGATCATCTCCACCGACAGCACCGCGTCGTAGCTGCCCGCGACCTCGCGGTAGTCGCACAACTCGATCTCGACCCGGTCGGAGACGCCGGCGGCGGCTACCCGCTGCCTGGCCAGCTCCTGTTGTTTGCGGGACAGCGTGATGGAGCGAACGCACGCCCCGCGGCCCGCCGCCCGCAGACACAGTTCGCCCCAGCCGGTGCCGATCTCCAGCACCCTGCTGCCGGGACCGACGGCGGCCGCGTCCAGCAGCCGGTCGATCTTGTTGCGCTGGGCGTCGGCGAGTGCCGACTGGGAACTGGGGAGCCGGTCGAACAGCGCACTGGAGTAGGTCATCGTCTCGTCGAGAAACACCGCGAACAGTTCGTTGGACAGGTCGTAGTGAGCCGAGGCGTTGTGGCGGGCACGGTCGGGTGTGTTCGCCGACCGCGGTCCTGAGGCCAACACCAGCGGCCGCAGGCGCTGCAGCGAAGCCGGGACCAGCTCATCCATCGCGCCGGCCAGGACGCTGAGCAGCGCGACGAGGTCCGGGGAGTGCCACTCGCCGGCCATATACGCCTCGCCGAATCCGATCAGCCCGGATCGTCCGATGCGCCGCGCCATGCGGTCCGGCTGGGCGATCACCAGGGCCGGGGTTCGGGTGTCGGCGGCACCGAAGCTTTTGCCCCCGGGATATTGCAGGCGCACCGGCAGGCGTCGCGCCGCGCGCCGCAGCAGGGCGTGCACCACCACCGCGGATGCGGCCGCCACGGGTCCCTTCGGACTGTGCACAAGCTGCGGCCACCGGTCCGGGTCCACGTCAACGGTTGGCACCAAACCCGTTTGGGCAGTCATCGTTTCACCACCGGAACTCCGCGCAACCAGATTGCGATGCCCTGCAGCCGGATGCGCGCCGCGACCACCAGCGGCGCCAGCGGCGCCAGGACTTGCATGCGGGCGACGCGGGCGGGGGTGGCCGGGTGCCCGACGCCGCGCATCGTCGCGGCGAACACCGGCCTGTCGTCCTGGTACAGCGAGATACTGATGTCCACGCCGCGCCCGGGGCGGGGAGCCCGCACCAGGTAGTGACCCGCGACCGTGAAGAACGGCGACACATAGAACTGCTTGGCGACCCGCACCGGCGCTTCGGCGGGCGGCAGAAGATAGGCGTGACGTTGCCCGTAGGTGTTGTGGACCTCGGCGATCACGTGCCGCAGCTCGCCGTGCCGGTCGTGGCACCAGAACACGCTGATCGGGTTGAACACATAACCGCCGACCCGTGCCTGCAGCAGTGCGTAGATGCGTCCGGCGGGGACGGCGGCTTCGCGTTCGGCCAGGAATCGGTCGACGCGCTGCCGCAGCGAGTCGCCGGTGGACCCGTGTAGGTGATCGGCGGCGTCGAATCTGGCGAACGGGCTCAACCACCGGGGCAGGCGGGGCGGTTCGTCGACGTCGATGAACCAGCTGTATCCGCGATAGGCGAATTGGTGGACCACCGGCACCTGTCTGCGGTGGGTGATCGCGGTCCGATAGATCGTCGGGGTCAGCATGCGCACGCCCGATCGCACGTCGCGGCCGGCGCCCAGTCGACCCCGAGTCGCCACGCGGCGCGGACGCCCGACGCCGCGCCGTCTTCATGGAAGCCCCAGCCGTGGTAGGCACCGGCGTACACGATGCGGTGATCGCCGAGTTCGGCCAGCCGGCGCTGGGCGGCGACCGACTCCGGGGTGAAAAGCGGGTGCTGGTAGGTCATCTCGGCGAGCACCGCTCGCGGATCGACCAGATCGGCGCCACCCAGGGTGACCAGGAAGCGCCGGCGGGACTTGATGCGCATCAACCGGCTGACGTCGTAGGTCACCAGCACACCCCGACGGTCCTCGGTTATCCGGTAGTTCCACGACGCCCGGGCTCTGGCATGCCGGGGCAGCACGGATTCGTCGGTGTGCAGTAGGGCATGGTTGGTCGAATAGGGCATGGCCCCGAGCACGGCCCGCTCTTTGGGTGTGGGGCTGTGCAGCAGGCGCAACGCCTGATCGGGGTGCACCGCGACAACCGCGGCGTCGAAATGCCGTTGCCCCACGTCGGGCGCGTGCAGCAGCACTCCGTCCGGCACCCGGCGCAGCGCCCACACGATACTGTCGGTGCAGATCTCGTCCACCTGCTCGGCGATCCGGTTCACGTAGGTCGCCGAGCCGCCGGTCACGGTGCGCCACGTCGGGGATCCGAACACCGAGAGCATCCCGTGGTGCTGCAGGAAGGTGAACAGGTAGCGGGCGGGGTAGCTCAGCGCATCATCGGCCGGGCAGGACCACACCGCGGCCACCAACGGCGTGATGAAGTTGACGATGAAGTAGCTGGAAAAGCCGTGCCGCGCCAAGAATGCGCCGAGGGGTTCCAGATCGTCCGGCGTCGATTGCCGCAGTACGGCGGTGGCCGCACGGTGGAAGCGCCGGATCTCGGCCAGCATCAGCAGGTGGCGGGGGCGCAGCGTGCGCGGCGAAGCGAACAGGCCCGCGGTGCCCTGCGCTCCGGCGTATTCCAGGCCTGTCGCGTCGTTGCGCACCGACATCGACATGTCCGTCTCGGTGCCGCACACCCCGAGCTCGTCGAACAGCCGGCACAGCGTCGGGTAGGTCCGGTCGTTGTAGACCAAAAAGGCCGAGTCGACGCCCAGGGCGCTGCCGTCGTCAGCGGTGAGGCAGTGGGTGTGGGCATGGCCGCCGAGCCGGGTGTCGGCCTCATAAAGAGTGACGCGGCAGTTCCGGGACAAGACATAGGCGGCGGTCAACCCGGCGACCCCACTGCCGATGACAGCGACGGACCGCCTGCGGTGCGGTGATATTGACATGAAAGTTATTCGGAGCCAACGGCGCCGTGGTCGGACTCTTCGGGATGCGGAACGAAAATACGCCCGCCGTGTGCGCCGGAGCGGCCCGCCGCGCCGGGTGACCGATCAGCGGCCGGGCACCGCAACGGCCGGTGCGTCCTCGACGCCACCGGCGGCAAGGGGCTCCTCGCCGTCCACACCGAACTTCGATCCCGCTTTGCGCAGGCGGCGCTCGAACTGCCGCTGCAGGGGTGTCGCGACCAGCGTCGTGACAATGGTCATCAGGGCCAGGATCGTGTACAGCTTAGCGGAGATGAGGCCGGCCTCCAGTCCGATGTTGAGCAGAATGAGCTCCATCAGGCCGCGCGCATTGGCCAGCGCCCCCATGGATGCGGCCTCGAGCCGGCTCATTCCCTGCCACCGGGCTGCCAGACCCACCGCGCCGAACTTCGCGCTGAACGACACCACCAGCACGACCGCCGCCATGAGCAGAGTGGGCGCGTCCAGTATCAGGGTGAGCTGCGTGTTCAGCCCGGAGTAGATGAAGAAGGCCGGAATGAGCAGATACGCCGTCAACGGCTCGAAGTGCTCCCGGATCTGGGTCAGCAACGGACCGCGCGGCATCACGGTACCGGCCACGAAAGCGCCGAACACCGAATAGATTCCCACGAAATCGGTGAAGCAGCTGGCCGCCAGGACGACCAGCAGGACAACGCTGGTGTGCGCGATCGGCAGGCCGCCCGTTCGCTCGATCGCAGCGCGGGGCGGCGACCAGGTCTCCAGTCGTGCCAGCAGCGGCCGGCCGAGATAGATCATGAACAGCAGGTACGTCAGCCCGCCGCCGATGGCAAGGACCGCACCGGACAGGCTTCCCTTGGCTGTGGCGACCACCGTCGCCAGCAACACCCACGAACACGCGTCGTCGAAAGCGGCGCAGGACAGCGATACCGTTCCCAGCCGCGTATTGAGCAGTCCCGAGTCGTAGACGATCCACGCCAGCATCGGAAAGGCGGTGATGGCGACGGCGGCGGCAACGAACAGGCCGCCTTGCCATGATGCGACGTTGTCGGTGAAATACCCTCCGCGGCTTACCATCCACGCTCCGAGGACGCCGCCGAGCACCAGGGGAACGCCGATACCCGCCGCCGAGGTGACGCCGGCTTTGCGCCAGTGCGCGGTCAGGATGTCGAGCTTGAACGATGCCCCGACCAAGAACATGTACAGCACCAGGCCCAGCTGGCCGACCACGTAGATGACCGTGAGGCTCGGGTGGGTGAACGTCTCCGACCCCACGGTCAGCTTGGTGGGGAACAGCCAGTGCTGACCGGCCGGCCAGAGCCATCCCAGAACGGAGGGACCCAGCAGGAACCCCGCCACCATCATCGCGACCACCTGCACCTGAGCCAGCCGACGGAACAGCGGCCACAGCAGGCGGTAGGTGGCCAGAATGACCACGACCTGAAGGAAGAAGTGGTAGGTGATCACCAACAGGGAAGGCATCGTGTCCCCCTTCGCGACAATGCCATCGCTTCGCCGGACTGAACTGCCGGCGGTTCACTGCGTTCGAGCACGGTCAACCTCGATCCGACCATCGGAACACCAGCAGGCAGGCCAGAAGACCGGCCACGCTCCATGCCGCCAGGACGACAAAGATGCGCCCCAGCTCCCAGGACCCGGCCGGTTCGAAGACCACCATCTGGGCCGGCAGGAACACCGAACGAAATCCCTGCGCCATCCACTTGACGGGAAACAGCGATCCGATGACCAACATCCACGTCGGTATCAGCATCAGTGGCACATAGGTGCCCGACAGGAATTGCAGGCCGACCGCGGGGCCGTTGGTGAGCACGGCGGCCGAAACCGCGTTGCTGGCGACGTTGCTGACCAGAATGCCCAGCAGCGAACAGCTGACGATTCCCAGGACGGCTACCCACGTCAAGGTGAACCATGCGGATGCACTGGTGGGTAGGCGCAGGTCGAAGACCAGGACCCCCAAGACCAACAGCAGGGCAGCCTCGGCCAGGCTCGCGATGGCAACCAGCATGATCTTTCCGATGAAGTACGACGTCGCTGTCGCCGGAGTGCCGCGCAGTCGGCGCAGGGCTCCGGTTTCCCGGTCGGCCGCGATGCTGATGCCGAGGTTGGTGAACGACGTCGAGAGGATTCCGTAGGCAAGCATGCTCGCCGCGATCACGGCTCCGGTGGGTGTCTGGGTGCCGGGCACTTTGGCGGTGAAGATCGACCCCAGCAGCAGGCAGATCACGGCCGGCATCGAGAAGGTCAGCGCAACCTGTTCCGGGCGGCGGTAGAACATCTTCAGCTCGGGCAGGACGCGCGAGAAGCCGATCCGCACGGCCGACGGGAGTTCGGTTGCCGCCGGCCGTCCGACGCTGCGTGCACCGGTCGCATCCTGTACCAGGTCGGTCACGTCAATTCCCTTCGATCAGGCGCAGGTAGGCGTCTTCGAGGGTGGGCCGCGTGACGGTCAGCTGAGCCAGTTCGCCGCCGCCGGCCGACAGGCGGCGGATCAGCTCCGTGGGCCGGTCGGTCTGCTGCTCCCGAAGCACATCGTCTTGGATCCAGCGCACGGTCGCTTCCGCAGCCACGTGCGCGGTCAGTCGGGCCGGGGAATCCAGCGCCGCCAGACGTCCGCCCGCCACGACCGCCACCCGATCCGCAAGTGCGGCGGCTTCTTCCAGGTAGTGGGTGGTCAGCACGATGGTCGTGCCGTCGCAGGACAACAACCGGATGAGATCCCAGAACTGTCGGCGCGCCTCCGGGTCGAAACCCGTGGTCGGCTCGTCCAGAAAGAGCAGCTCCGGTCGGCCGATGATCCCCAGCGCCACATCCAGCCGGCGACGCTGCCCGCCGGACAGCGTTCGGACTCGCGAACCGGAGGTGCTGGCGAGCCCGACCAGTTCCAGCAGTTCCCCGGACGTTCGCGCCGTGCCATAGCATTTCGCGAACATGTTCACGGTTTCCTGGACCGTCAGCATCCCGAAGTCACTGGTTTCCTGAAGGACGATCCCGATTCTGGCGCGCCAGCCGCGTCCCGCGGAGCCGGGATCCTGCCCCAAGACGCTAACCCGTCCGGAGTCGCGTTTGCGGTGGCCCTCCAGAATCTCGATGGTCGTCGACTTTCCGGCACCGTTGGGACCGAGGATGGCGAAGATCTCGCCGTCATAGATGTCGAGATCCAGGCCGTGCACGGCGCGCAGGCGCCCGTAGCTTTTGCTCAGGCCCCGTACCTGCACCGCTGACGCCCGATCCGCGGTCATCGCCGTGCGCCGTCCAGGTCCGGGCCGCCGGCCGGGGCATCGAGCTGGGCCAACAACTCTCGCAGTTCGTCCTCCGAGAGGTCATCGACCACACTGTCGACGTCCTCGACGAAGACCGGTGCCGTTTCCGACTCGGGCGTCCCGGTGGGAACCTCACCGTGAATGGCGTGCAACTCCGTGAGCACCCGGTCGGCGAGGGAGTCGACGCTGACTCCGCGGATGATCTCCAGCAGCGGCAGATCGATGGAGAACTTCTCGTTGATGCGTACCCGGAAGTCCATCGCCATCATGGAGTCCAAGCCGATGTCATCCAGCATTTCATTGGTCTCGAAGTCTGTTACCGCACAGTCGAACACGTCGGCGACCAGCTGCCGAACCGCGGTGGCGATAACGCCGAACCGCTCGGCTTCGGGGGTCTCGGCGAGCTCGGCCAGAATCGAGGTGGCCCCTTGGGCATCGTCACGACGACCTTCGGCGGTCTCCAGGTCGGCGAACATCTGCGGCGGTTGTCCGCTGAAACCGACACGGCGAGCGCGATTCCAATCCGCGCTCATCGCCACGACGCTGGGAATCTGCTGGTTGATGAGCCGATCGAGAATCCGCAACCCCACCGAGGGCGTGATCAGCTCGATTCCCCGCTGGGCGTAGAGGTTCTCCAACTTCAGTTCCTCGACCATGCCCACCGACCACGGACCCCACCCGATGGTCACCGCCGGCAGGCCCTGCTCCCGCCGGTAGTGCGCGAAGGTGTCGAGAAATGCATTGGCGGCCGCATAGTTTCCCTGGCCCGGCGAGGCGACGACTGAACCGGCGGACCCGAACAGCACGAAGAACTCCAGGGCGTCGTCGCGCAGCGCGTAATGCAGCACGTGGGTGCCGACGATCTTGGGGGCCAGCACCGCGGCGAAGTCGTCTTCGGCCATGTTGACCAGTAGGTGATCGTCGACGCTGCCCGCGGCATGGACCAGCCCGCGAATCGGGCGGCCGCCGCGGCCGAGGTGATCGGCGCGCCAGGAGGCCACCTGCCGGAAATCGGTGATGTCGACGCTGGCGGTCTCGATCTCGGCGCCGAGCTCTTCGATGGCCTCAAGCGCTCGGACCGTCGCGAAATGGGCGTCGCCTTCGGTCAACGCGGCCCAGCCCTCCCGCGGCGGTAGCTCGGTTCTGCTCAACAACGTGATGTGCCGCGCTCCCCGCTCGGCCAGGTAGCCGGCGACGAGACGTCCGAGCGCACCCACGCCGCCGGTGACGACGTACGTCGCATCGGCGCTGAGTTTGGTGGGAAACGGCGATGCCAGGCTGTGGCACGGACGAAGGCGCGGGACGAAAGTGGCTCCGCCGCGCAGCGCGATCTGGTCTTCGGAATCGGCGTCCAGCAGGTGATCGCAGATGCGGACAGCGGTCTGAGCCGGGTCATCGGCATCGTCGATATCGATCAAACCTCCCCAGTTTTCCGCGAATTCCTGGTGCCCGATGACGCGGCCCAGGCCCCAGACGGGGGCCTGGGCGAAACCGGTGAGCCGGTTGCCGGCCACCGGCTGACAGTTGCCGGTGACCAGGTGCAGGCGTGCCGTCGTCGGCCGTGCCGCCAGCGCTTTGACGATGCGCAGGACGGCCAGCACGCCCAGCTGCAGATCCGTGTCGTCCGGCGGCGCACCCGAGCGGTCCTGCTCGACCGCACCCGAAGCGATGTCCAGGGGCCAGCAGTTGACGATGCCGGTGAGTTCGGCGGCGTCGTGGAGCTGTGCGAACAGCTGGTCCAGCTGTTCGGGGCTGCCGGGATCGATCAGACAGCCGCCGTCGGCTTCGTGCAGTCCACCGCCACGCCGGTGCCCGACGGTGGCGACCCGGTGACCGCGGCGGCGCAGCTCCTCGGCCAGGGCATCCCCCACGCCCAAGTCATCGGTGAACACCAGCCATGACGACTCGCCCGCCGGCTCGGCCGGCTGCCGGTCCGGGGATGGGTCGGCCAAGCGCCAGTGCAGTTCGAGCAGTCCCCTGTCGATGCGCTCCAGCGACAAACGGGATGCGACGCCCAGCGACTGCACCGAGAAGCCGTTGAAAACGGCCAGCGGTGTCCCGATGTCATCGGTGACGGTGATGTCGCATTCGACCTCGTCTTTGGTCGCCGAGACGACCTGGGCGTGCACGCGCATCTCGTCTGCGGGGGCGCCGTAGATGGCGCAGTGCCGGATTCGGGCGGGCAGGAACGGGTCATCGCCCGCCCTTTCGCCGAGGCCGGCGACGCCGAACAGGGTCTGGAAGGCGCCGTCGATCAGGGCCGGATGAAACCGGTACTGGTCGATGTCGTCGACGATCGCCGGCGGTATGACCAGTTCGGCGGCAGACCAGTCGTCGCCGGCCGCCACTCGCCGCACGGATCGGAACGCATCGCCGTAGGTGAAGCCGAGCGACGCAGTCCGGGCGTAGAAGCCCTCATCGGCCAGCGTGACGAGCGGGTCGGGCTGTACGGACAGGTCACGCAGCCGCGGCGACACGGGGCGGACGTTGAGTTCGGCTGTGGCGGTGATGGCCCAGCTGGTGTCGCCGTTGGCCGTCGCGGTGAAGGCGGCGAACTCCAGCGTGCCGTCCTGCTCGTTCAGCGTGGTTCTCAGTATCGGATCGCAGGTTTCGTCGAGGATCACCGCGCGATGAAACACCAGGTTGTCCACGCTGCAGGTCGCGCCGTAGGTCTCGGCGGCGGCGGCCTGAGCCATCTCGACGTAGGCCGAACCGGGCAGGACGACGCTTCCCTGGACCCGGTGGTCGTTGAGAAACGGTGTGAGGACGGTGCTCAACTCGGCTTCCCACGTCGGGTGGACCGCACTCACCTTCTGCCCCAACAGGGGATGCACCGGTTGGTAGAACAGCGCCTCGGTCGCCTCCTGGGTTTCGGTCCAGAACCGTTTGGTCTGCCAGGGGTAGGAAGGGAGCTTGAGCAGTCGGTGCGCGCTGTCGGGCTGCAGCGCCGACCAGGCGATGTCGTGGCCCCGGCAGAACAGCGCGCCCACGCATTCCAGCAGTGCCCTCCCGGCATCCTGGCCGCGGCGCTGGCTCGCGGTGACCGAGATGTTCTGCTTGCCGGCGGTCTCGAAGATCGATCCGGCCAGCACCGGGTGCGGGGCCAGTTCGACGAAGTGGGTGTACCCGTCGTCGAGCATCCGGCGGATCGCCGGTTCGAAAAGCACGGTGGTGCGGGTGTTCTGCCACCAGTACGCGGCGCCGGCGTGGTAGCTGTCCAGCTTCTCCCCGGTGACCGTGGAGTACAACGGCAGCACCGCCGACTTCGACGACAACCCCTCGAACGCGCTGAACAGCTCGGCACGCACCGCGTCCATGTGGTGGGAGTGGTAGGGCACCTTCACCGAGAGGCGACGGTTGAAGACCGCGGCATCGTTGAGTTGCCGGGCGATCTCGTCGAGCACCTCGGTGTCGCCGGCGAGGGTCACCGCGAACGGGCTGTTGATCGCCGCCACCGAGACGCGCTGGTCCGCCAGCGCCGCACCGGTCTCCTCATCGAGGGTTCGCATCAGGGTCTGCGCGTCCAGGCCGACGGCGAGCATGCTGCCCGAACCGCTCACCTGCTGCTGGAGCCGGCTGCGGTGATAGATCACGTGGATGGCCTGCTCGAAGGTGAGCAGGCCCGCGAGGTGGTGGGCCGCCACCTCGCCGGCACTGTGGCCGACCACGGCGTCCGGGCTGATGCCGAACTGGGCGAGTTGCTCGGCGAGGGCGACCTGGATGGCGAAGTTCGCCGGTTGCGCGAACTCGGTTTCGGTCATCCGGGTGCCGGCCTCGTCGCGCCGAAGCTCCTCGATCAGCGACCAGTCCGCGTACCGGGACAGTTCGCGGTCGCTGCGCTCAAGGCTGGCGGTGAACTCGGGGAACACGTCCATCAGCTCGCGGCACATCCCCCACCACTGGGGTCCCATACCGCTGCACACGAAGGCCAGCTTGGGCACGTCCTGGACGGCCCTGCCGGTGGAGACCTTGCTGTCCTCGGCCAGGCTCTGCAGCTGTGTGCGGGCTTCGGCGGCGCTTGCTGCGATCAGCGTATGGCGATAGTTCAGGTGGGTGCGCCGCCTGCTGAGGGTGTAGGCCAGGTCCGGCAACGCGATGTCGGGATGGGTGTCGAGGTGGTCGGCCAGTCGGCCGGCCGCGGCAACCAGGGCGTCCTCGCTGCGCGCCGATATCGGCAGGATGGTCAGCGGCTGCGCAGGGCGCTCGGCGACCTGCGGGGCCGGGGCCGCGACCGGCGGTTCGGCGAGTACGACATGGGCGTTGGTACCCCCGAACCCGAACGAGTTGACACCGGCGATGCGCCGTTCGCATTCCGGGAATGGTCTGCCCGTCGCCGGAATGTCGATCTTCAGGTCGGTCAGCGAGACATAGCGAGTGGGTGTCCGCAGGTGCAGATGGGCCGGTATGTAGCCATGCTTGACCACCAGGGCCGCTTTGATGAGGCCGGCGACACCCGCGCCCGCTTCCAGGTGACCGATGTTGGTCTTGACCGAGCCGATCAGAAGGGGGGACTCCGCAGGCCGATCGACGGTCAAAGCGGCTGCAAGCGCCTGCAATTCGATGGGGTCGCCCACGGGCGTGCCGGTGCCGTGCGCTTCGACGTAGCCGACGTCGGCCGGTTGCACGCCCGCTCGGTCGAGTGCCGTCCGGATGGCGCTTTCCTGGGCTTGGCCGCGGGGCACGGTGATGCCGTCGGTGTGGCCGTCCTGCGACACCGCGGTACCGAGGATCTGCGCATAGATCTCGTCGCCGTCGGCCAGTGCGTCCTGCAGCCGCTTGATCACGACGATCGCGGCACCCTCGCCGCGCGCATAGCCGTCTGCGGCATCGTCGAAGGCCTTGGAACGCCCCTCCGGGCTCAGAAATCCACTCTTGGATTCGGCGATGGCGGTGTTGGGGCCGATCATCACGTTGACGCCGCCGGCCAGCGCCAGCTCGCATTCGCCGTTCCAGATGCTTTGCGCCGCCAGGTGTACGGCCACCAGCGAGCTTGAGCATGCGGTGTCGATCGACATGCTCGGCCCGCGCAGGTCCAATGCGTAGGAGATGCGGTTGGCCAGCATCGTCATCATCATTCCGGTCGCCGAATGGGCCTTGAACCGGTAACGACTGGCGTGTCCCTGATTCTGGAGAAGCTGATAGTCCAACGTGAAGCCGCCGACGAAGACGCCGACGTCGGCGCCGGCGACATCATCGGCCGGTATCCCGGCGTCTTCGAGGGATTCCCACGCGGCGTGCAGCAGGAGACGTTGTTGGGGGTCCAGGGCGTGCGCCTCGCGGGGCGACATTCCGAAGAACTGTGCGTCGAATTGGTCGATCTCCCCCAGGAAGCCGCCTCGCGCCGTGATGACCTTCCCGACCTTGGCCGGGCTCGGATCGTGGTAGCGGGCTGCGTTCCATCGTGTTTCGGGGACTACGCAGGTCGCGTCGGTCGCACTGTGCAACAGCTGCCAGAAGCGTTCGGCGGAATCGGCACCACCGGGAAACCGGCATCCGATCCCGACGATGGCCAACGGTTCACGGCGGTCGTCATCGTCTGGCAACTTCATCTCCTGTTCTCGCATGAGGTGCTTGGAGTACCCATCTGCCGGCGGGCCGGCGGCGAACGCGACCACCGGGGTCATCAGGTCGGCTGCAGTTTCGGCGACGAGGTGACGATCCAGCCCTCGCTGATCGGATCGTCGTGCTGGCCGTGCCGGTATTCCGAACGCAACTCTCGGAGAAGCGGATCCTGTTGCCAGTTGCGCACCGTTGCCATGACGTCGTCGTCGTCGAACTCCAGCGACTTCTCCGCGATCACCGTCTCGGCGAGCTGCCCGGCCAGGCGGCGCAGCAACGCGGCATTCGCGTCGAACTGCTCCGCGAAGTTCCTGGCCGGTTCCATCATCGAAACATGCAGCGAAACCATGAAATTCAGCGGCGCGTACAAGTCGACGAAGGGCACTGACGGGGTGCCGTCGTCGATCTCGGCCCATTCCTGAAAAAACTTCTGGACCCGGTTGCTCAGCGCGATGAGGCCGTTGAGGTGCGGGACGAACTCCGGGTCGTCGGCGATGCCGACGAAGCGGCCGTTGATGTAGAGCAGGCCGATGAATCCCCAGTAGAACGCGATATCCCAGATGATCTTCGCCGACATCACGGCGGGTCTGCCCATCAGGGCGTATTGCCCCTGGTACACCACCAGCCACATTTCGCCGAGCGATCTGAACACGGCGTCGCTGATCTGCGCGCGTGCGACCACGTCTTGGCCGTCGAGTTCGCGAGTGACGATGTCCGTGATCTGGCCGTTGCCGATGGCGACCAGGTCCAGTCCAGACGAATACAGCGGATCCAGGAAGATGCCGGCGTCCCCGGTCAGACACCACCGGTCGCGGCCGTCGAAGACCTTGCTCGCACCATGGCTGTAGCGCTTCATGACCCGGAAATCCTTGATCGCGCCGGTGTGTTCTTGCAGCACCTCGGCCAGTTGCGGCTCATGGGCGCGCAGCCATTCCGTGGCCTTGTCCAAGGTGTTGAAACCCTCGAACGGCTCGAAGGCGGGGTCGGCGACGATGCCGACGCTGGTGGCTCCCGACGGGAGGCGGATGAGCCAGACCCAGTAGCCCGGGCCCATCAGGTGATTGGTGGACATCGCGCGGTCGCCCTCGCTCAGTCGATGGCGCCAGGCCGGGTCATCGCTCCAGCGACCCACATCGATTTCCGCGGCGACCCGGAACCAGGCGGCATTGCACTGGTGTGCATTGGGCCGCTGCAGTTCCAGCTGCCGGGGCAACATCCGGTTGCGGCCCGAGGCATCGACCACCCAGCGCGCCGTTGTCCGGGTAACCGCCTCGGCGTCCTGGATGGTGACCACGTGCAGGCCGTCGGGGCCGTTGAGCTGCACCGAGCGGACCCGTCCGCCGGCGAATCGAACACCCATTTCGGCGGCGCTGCGGGCGAGTTCGTTCTCCAACCTGCCGCGATCGATCTGGTAGGTCACCTGCGGGGCGTAGGTGGAGCTGCCCAGTTCCAGGCGCCTGGTGATGTCGGTGTTGCCGCTGTTCGAGAAGAACATGCGCAGACCCATCTTGCGGATCTGCCGGGATGTGAGGTGTTCGGTCAAGCCGAGGTGACGCAGATAGTGCGCCGACACCTCCACGGTGGACTCGCCCACCGTGTGGGTGATCTCGGGAACCGGATGCGATGTCGGACCGATGATGAGAATCCGGGTAGCCGGACGAGTCCGGCGGAGCTGCAGTGCCAGCGCGAGCGCGGCGACTCCATCGCCGACGATGGCCACATCATGGTCGGCCTTCTGGTGCTCGGCCTCCGAGAGGCGGGCGCGGATGCGCCGGGCGAGAGCCTCTCGGTCCTGGTCGCTCAGGCCAGCGGCCTCCACGCGGGCGTCCACGTCTCACCTACCCGCACACCGGGCAGGGAATTCGTCGACGGGAGCGGTTGCCACGGAGTTCGGTTCGGCATGCATATGGGTTATTCGGAGCCGCAACGCCGACGGTCGGGTTGATGTGGCAACCAACTTTGGGAACGTCCGCGACGATCACCGACCGCCGATCGCCGGCGCCGGTCAGAGCTCCCGCTCGCCGAGGCGCCGCAACTCCCCTCGAAGTCCGCGTGCCCCGTCGTCGAGCAGACGGGTCACGGCTGGGCGCAGCAGCGGCTCGATCCACCTCAACCAGCCCTGAAAGGCGAACCGCACCCGATAGGTGATCACGCAGCCGGTCTGCCGCGCGGTGACGGTGATGGTGTCGCGCAGGATGACGGAGGAGTTCTCCCCGCGCAGGTCGATCGACCGTCCTGGCCGCAGCGCCGTGACGACATAGTCGACGGTGCTCACCCGTCCGGCGAAACGGGACGTGTTGCGGTAGCGGGTTCCCCCCCCGCCGTCACCCGAGACGCGCACTGTCGTGATGGTTCCCGGGTCCCACAGCTCGGTGGTGGTGAAATCGGCCAGGTACGCAAACGCCACACCCGGCGCCACGTCACTGCTCACCTCGCGCTGCATGGTGATCATGAGTGCTCCTCTGGCGAGCCGCCTTCGGCCCGACGATGAGCGGTCGGTGAACCATCCGTCTCCGCGCCCGGACTTGGGGGTACGCGGCCTGCGGCGACGGCGATGTTGTTGGCCATACCGGTGAAGATGATGCCGTGAAACGGCATGAGTGCATACCAGTACAGCTGTCCGGCAAGGCCTTTGGGGAAGAAGATTGCGCGCTGATGCAATCTGGTGGTGTGTGCGCCGCACGGCTCGAGCCGCCATTCGAGCCAGGCACCGCCCGGGGTGCGCATCTCGGCGCGCAGCCGCAACAAATGCGGTCGCTCGATGCGTTCTACTCGCCAGAAGTCGAGGGCGTCACCCGTGTGCAGGACCTTCTGGTTGCGGCGGCCCCGCGCCAGCCCGACTCCCCCGGTGAGTCGGTCCAGCCAGCCCCTGATCGTCCAGGCGAGCGGGAAGGAGTACCAACCGTTCTCACCACCGACACCTTCGACGATCTGCCACACCTGCTCGACAGTGGCGTCGCAGTCGACGCTGCGATCGTCGGTGTAGACCACTTCCCCGGCCCAGCTGGGATCCGATGGCAGAGTGTCGGCGGGGGCGCCGGTGGCAGAAGCATCGGCCCAGGAAGTTTCCACATCACCGCTCTCGATGCGGCGTAGCGCGAGCGCAACGGCGTCTCGGTAGCGGGTCTTGCCGCCGGGTGGCGGCGGAATGACCGCATCGATGTCGTGCTCGGAAGCGATTGCGTCGGTGCTCAAGGACTCGATCAGGGCGCGACCGATCCGGGGCGGGACAGGAGTCACCAGTCCGATCCACAGCCCGGCCAGTTTCGGTGTGAGGACCGGTAGGACGAGGATTCTGCGTCGGGTCAGCCCGGCCACGTCGGCATAGATCTGCATCATCTCGCCGTAGCGCAAGACATCGGGACCACCTATGTCATAGGAGCGGCTATGCGGCAGCGGCATGATCGCGGCGGCGAGCAGGTAGTAGAGGACATCGCGGATCGCAATGGGCTGGATGCGGTTGTTGACCCAGCGCGGTGTGGTCATCACCGGCAGCCGATTGGTCAGGTGCCGGATCATCTCGAAAGACGCCGAGCCGGAACCGATCACCACCCCGGCCTGCAGTACCACGGTCGGAACATCGCAGTTGAGCAAGATTTCTCCGACCTGGCTGCGTGATCGCAGGTGCGTGGACAGACGCTCCGATTCCGCATGCAGGCCGCCGAGGTAGACGATGCGCCCCACCCCGGCCCGTTGGGCCGCCGCAGCGAGATTCTGCGCGCACTGACGCTCCGACTCGATGAATTCCCCGGGGTTTCCCATCGAGTGCACCAGGTAGTAGACGACGTCGATGTCGCGGCACGCTTCGTCTAAGGAGTCCGGGTCGGTGAGGTCGCCGCGCACCACGTCGACGTCCGCCGCCCACGGGACATCGCTGATCTTGTCGGGGTTACGGGCCAACACCCGCACCCGGTGGCCGGCTTCGACCAGGCGGGGCGCCAGGCGGCCCCCGATGTAGCCGGTTGCCCCGGTCACCAATACGTTCAATGGCTGATCTCCGCGATCTGGCTGCGTCACGCGGCGCACCCGACCACGAATCTGCCGCACTTGGTGTGCGCTGTCGAGCCGACCTGTCTTTTCGCGTGACGCCGCATAGGTGTTATTCGGAACTGCGGACGCCGTGGTCGGGTTCGACGGGAGGATCGCCGACAGCGATTGCATTACCGGCTTCTCCCAGTAGCGTCGAGGCATGAGTGTGGACTTCTCCAGCACCGTTGCCGCTCCGCGCCCGGAGGTCTTCGCCTGGCATGAGCGGCCGGGCGCGTTCACCCGGCTGAGTCCGCCGTGGCAGCCGATGCACCTGGTCAGCGAGGCCGATTCGCTGCGCGACGGGACGGCCGTACTGGCTCTGCCCGGGGGACTCCGGTGGGTCGCCGAACACCAGCCCGACGGCTACGACCCGCCCGCGCGATTCGTCGACGCGCTCGGCGGGCACGGCCTGGCATCGCTTCCCACCCGCGCGACGCTTCGTTGGACGCACACCCACGAGTTCGAGGATCTGGGCGACGGTCGGACGCGGGTGATCGACCACGTCGACCCCCCGATCCCCGGGTCCCTGCTGCGGCCGATGTTCGTCTACCGGCACCGCCAGCTCGCCGATGACCTCGCCGCGCACCAGCGCGCGCAAGAGCACGGCCTCAAGCCCCTGACGGTGGCGGTCACCGGATCGTCGGGCCTGGTGGGCTCGGCCCTGACCGCGTTTTTGAGCACGGGCGGCCATCGGGTGATCCGGCTGGTTCGCCATGCCGCATCCGATCCGGAGCAGCGGCAGTGGAACCCCGACGATCCGGACCGGGATCTGCTGGCCGGTGTGGACGCGGTGATCCATCTGGCCGGCGAGTCGATCGCGGGGCGCTTCACCGCCGGGCACCGCCGCGCGATTCGCGACAGCAGAATCGGCCCCACCCGCAGACTTGCCGAGCTGGTGGCTGGCACCACCGAACACCCCGTGGCTTTGGTGTGCGCCTCAGCGGTCGGCTTTTACGGGTATGACCGGCAAGACGAGATCCTCACCGAGGACAGCGAGCGCGGTGACGGATTTCTCGCCGACGTCGTCGCCGACTGGGAGGACGCACTCGCCCCTGCCGAGCAGGCCGGGGTGCGCGTGGTGCGGATCCGCACCGGGATCGTCCAATCACCCCGAGGCGGGACGCTGCGCCTCATGCGACCGTTGTTCTCCGCCGGTCTCGGCGGCAGGCTGGGCGACGGCCGGCAGTGGCTGCCGTGGATCGGCATCGACGACTTGATCGATATCTATCATCGCGCCCTCTGGGATACCGGACTGTCCGGCGCCGTCAACGCGGTCGCGCCGAATCCGGTGCGCAACAGCGAATACACCGCAACGCTGGGGCGAGTCCTGCACCGGCCCACGGCCCTTCCGGTACCGAGCCTGGGTCCGCGGCTGTTGCTGGGCGCACAAGGTGCGCGCGAACTCGCCGGCGCGAGCCAACGGGTCCTGCCCGCGCGGCTCACCGCTGCCGATCACCGGTTCCGACTGCCGGAGCTCGAACCGCTGCTGCGGCATCTGCTGGGCCGCGCCGCCGACGAAGATCCGGCCGGCGGGTCTAACGACGCCGGTTGAGTATTGCGATGTTCCCGCTCAACACGGTGGCGAAAGTGCACCACAACGGGTAGAGCACCAGCGGTAGGCCGCGCGCACCCCGCACCGCGATGGCCCGGCGCGCCAGATCGGCGCTGCTGGCCGCCAGCGCCGCGCTGACCACGGCCGAGGACCCGAATCGCCGCCCTTTGAAGAAGACCCACGACCAGCCCGCGTTGAGCAGCAGGTTGACGATCAGCGCGACGATGTAGGAGCGCTGTTTGCCCGACTCGCCGCGTGCGTGCAATTCGTCGATGGCGCTCGCCGAGACGACGGCGATGTCGGTGTAGAGCGCCGGCCAGACCACCGGGAACACCTGCGGCGGCGGCTGGTACGGGGGCTTGGAAAGCTTTTCGTACCAGTCGGCTTTGACCTCTGGCGTGGTCGCAGCAGATCCGGCGACAGCCGTGACGGCTACCGCTGCGCCGGTTCCGAGCAGAGTGGAGATGCGCACGTTACTCCTTCAAAGGTCAACTGCTTTTGGTGACAGATACCGCAATCTCGTTGCGGCGAAACATCGGAAGCGTCCAGGGCGGATCGTAGAACCATGCCTGCGGTGACCCGACCGGCTCAAATTCCGTGCCTTTCAAGGCGTTCAGCAACTTCGCGCTGTGCGATTCGACGGCACGGCGGCCGCGATCGCCGGAAAATCTGTGCACCGCGACGGTTTCGGCAGGCACCCGGGCCAACTGCACGGCCGGATTGTCGGGCTCCGGCGCCGATTCCAGGCTGACGTCGGCCGGCAGAAAGAAACGGATCACCCATTGCCCGGCACCAGTGGACTGCTGGGCCACCGGGGCCGTCATGGCGATGCGCTCGCCCGTGGCAGTCCCTTGAGCGACGGGGGCGGTCATCGCCAACTTCGTCCGTGAGCGATTGCCGCCGAAGATGTAGCCGGCAAGCCGCCGAAAGCCGACATTGCGGACTGCCTCCTCATCGCCGGTGACGAACGTCTGCGCCACGACGCGTTCGTGGTAGCGCCGGATCTCGACAGAACCCAGCCGCTGCTCCCCCGTGTGGTCGGGCTCCGCGGTGCCCGATCGGCACCCCACCACCGCCCCGACGCCCTCCAGAACCGCACCGATCATCCCGAACGGCCCGCTCATAGCTGCTGCCTTTGACTGCTCAACGTGGCCCCCTCCGCGTCGATTCCCCTAGAGCTTCCACTGTAGCTCGACCGCCGCAGTTGATTCAACAACTTAATTATTCATTTAATGAATTAACAGGTGGCTCGCCATGGCGGTGGCGTGCTAACCGCTGATCCGCTGGTAACGGCGCAGCGCCTCCGCCCGTTCTTCACGGTGATCCACCATCGGTTCGGGGTAACCCGGCGGCGGCGCACCCCGCACCAGGTGCGGATCGGCGACGTCGGCGAGCTCGGGCACCCATCGGCGGATGTAGGCGCCGTCCGGATCGAACTTGCGGCCCTGCAGCGTCGGGTTGAACACCCGGAAGTAGGGCGCCGCATCGGTTCCGCAGCCCGCGCACCACTGCCAGCCGTGCTGGTTGTTGGCCATGTCCCCGTCGAGCAGCTGGTCCAGAAACCACCCGGCGCCCCACTGCCAGGGCAGGTGCAGATCCTTGACCAGGAACGAGGCGGCGATCATGCGCACCCGGTTGTGCATGAACCCGCTGGCCAGCAGCTCCCGCATGCCCGCGTCGACGATGGGAAAGCCCGTCTGCCCTGCTTTCCACCGCTCGAACCGGCGATGCGCCTCGGCGTCGGTATCGGTCGCGATGCCGTCGAACTCCCGATTCCAGTTGGCCCACAGACTGCCAGGCCAGTGATGCAGCACCGCGGCGTAGAAGTCCCGGAAGGCCAGCTGCCGCAGATAGGCGGCGGCCCCCGGATTCGCTGCGCTCAGATCGGCGGCCATGGTGCGCGGATGGATGGTGCCGAATTTCAGGTGGACCGACATCCGGCTCGATCCGGCGCGGTCGGGCCGATCGCGATCCTGGGCGTACCGGTACAGCTCACCGGCCACAAACGCCGCCCACTGGTCGCGGGCGGCAGCCTCCCCCGCCGGAAAATCGGCGCGCCCATCGGATTCCGGGATCTGGACCGGGAGCGCGGTCTTGCCGGGCACGTCGCGCGGATCGATCCAGTGCGCCGGTGGCGAGCCGGCTGGGCGGCGCCAGCCGTGTTCGCGCCACCGGCGAAAGAACGGGGTGAAAACCCGATAGGGGGTTCCGTCGTCTTTGACGACCCGGCCCGGGGAGACCAGGTACGGCGATCCGGTCGCGACCAGCGGAACCTCGCCGAGCGCGGCGCGCACCCGCGCGTCGCGGCGCCGGCCGTACGGACTGAAATCCTCCGACACATGCACGGCCGTAGCCGCAAGCTCGTTGGCGATTCGGGGTATGCGCTCCTCGGGCAATCCGCGGGTCACCAGCAGCCGGCCGCCGAGGTCATCGCGCAGGCTGCGCAGGCACTGCGCCAGATACTGGAGCCGGCGTTGCCCCGCGGAGGCCTCAAGGCGGGGGTCCAGAACGAAGCAGGCGAGCACCTGCGGGTCGTGCTCGAGCGCCGCCGACAGGGACGGCAGATCGCCGACGCGCAGGTCACGGCGGTACCACAACAGGGCCGGCATCTGCCTATCTTGCCCCGCGGATCAGCGCAGCGCACCGACCGTTGAATCCGCCCGACGTCACTCCAGCTCGGAATGGAATTGCCGCATGGCCCCGATCAGCGCGGTGAAGACGCGGTGGGCGGTCTGCAGGTCGGCATCGGAGATCCCTGCGAGAGCCTGGTGGGTATGCGCCTGCAGCGGCGCGAAAAACGCGCGGGCGGTGTCAAGGCCCAGTGCGGCATAGCGCAACGTGACCTTGCGCCGATCGGATGCGTGCGCCTCACGCCGCACGTGGCCGGACGCGATGAGACGGTCGACGAGATAGGTGATGGCGGCACCTGAGAGTCCCAGCCGCTGGCGCAGCTCGCTGGGACTGATCGGGGTCCCGGCGGTCTCAGCGACCATGATGTGCAGCAGGGCACGGAAGTCGGTCGGGCGCACGTCGTGGGAGCCGGCGAAACGCTGCGCGATGTATTCGGATTCGGCGGCCAACTCCCGCAGATCAGCCGACATCAGCCACTCAAGCGCGGCTCGGCCAGAGGCGTCCTCATCGGGTTTCATGACAGTTGTCAACGATATCGCCGAGCGGGGCCGCTCCGCATCGCCGCCGTCACGCCGGCGACAGCGGCAGCCGAAGCGCGCCGGGAGCACTCTGCGGCACCGTCGGGTATCGCGGTGCCACCGGTGCGATGCGCCGGTAAGGCTGCCCCAGCGGGGGCCGGGGATCCGGGTCTCCCTTATTGGGCCACAACGCCATCGCCCGTTCGGCCTGCGCGGTGATGGTGAACGAGGGGTTCACCCCCAAGTTCGCGGTGATCGCCGATCCGTCGACGACGTGCAGACCGGGGTGCCCGTAGGCCCGCTGATAGGGGTCGATGACGCCGGACTCGGCCGAATCCCCGATCGGGCAGCCGCCGATGAAGTGCGCCGTCAGCGGGATGTTGAGCGCATCGAGATAGGTTCCGCCGGCCATCCCGCCGACCTTCTCGGCCATCCGGCGCGCCACATCGTGCGCCAGCGGAATCCAGTCCGGGTTCGGTTCGCCCACACCCTGTTTCGCCGTCAAACGGGTGCCGAACAGGCCACGTTTGCGGTAGGTGGTCAGCGAGTTGTCCAGCGACTGCATCACCAAAACGATGATCGAATGCGCCGAGGCGTTGCGGGGGAACATGCTGCGCAACAGCATCACCGGGTGGCGCGCGATGGTCAGCATCAACCGGGCGAAACGCCACGGACCGCCGTCGATCAGGTGGGTGCCCATCATCGACAACAGATTGGATCCCTTGCCGTAGCGGCACACCTCCACATGGGTGTTGGCCTCCGGGTGGATCGACGAGGTGATCGCCACACCTTGAGCGAAGTCGTCGCGCTCGGGGGTGAACACCGCCGGCACCTCTTCGGAGTTGGTACGGGTCAGCTCGCCCAGGCGCGACGAAAGGTGCGGCAGCGATCCGGTGTCGCGCAGCTTGTGCAACAGGCGCTGGGTGCCCAGCGCCGCGGCGGCGAACACCACCTGGCCCGCGGTGAAGTCGCGCCGCGCCTTGCGCACCCACCGGCCGGTGCGCTCCGTGCTGACCACGTAGCCGTTGCCGGCCGGGCGCACGTCGGTGACCGTGGTCATCGGATGGATCTGGGCGCCGGCGCGCTCGGCCAGATACAGGTAGTTGGTCTCGGTGGTGTTCTTGGCGTTGTGCGGGCATCCGGTGAAGCACTGTGCGCAGCCGATGCATCCGGTGCGCTCGGGGCCTGCCCCGCCGAAGAACGGATCTGCGACGGTCTTACCCGGTTCGTCGCCGAAGAACACGCCCACATTGGTGGGGTGGTAGGTGTCTTCGACGCCCAGATCGCGGGCCACCGCCCGCAGCACCTCGTCGGCCGGGGTGGTGTGCGGGGTGGGGGTCACCCCCAGCATCCGGCGGGCCTGGTCGTAGTACGGCGCAAGCTCCGCGCGCCAATCGGTGATGTGCGCCCACTGCGGGTCGGCGAAGAACCGCTCCAGCGGCTCGTAGAGGGTGTTGCCGTAGATCAACGAACCGCCGCCGACGCCGACGGCGCTGGCGATGAACGTCTTGCCCAGCACCGTCAGCCGTTGCGGGCCGAAGCAGCCCAGTTTCGGCGCCCACATCGCCTTGCGGACATGCCAGTTGTTGGGCGGGAAGTCGGTGGGCGCCCACCGGCGCCCCATGTCCAGCACCGCGACGCGATAGCCCTTCTCGGTCAGCCGCAGCGCCGCCACACTGCCGCCGAACCCCGAGCCGATCACCACGACGTCGTAGTCATAGGTCATGGGCGGTCCTCGGTGCCCACCTCGGCGTCCCGGCGTGCGGGCACGAGCAGCACCAGCGACACCACCGCGAGCAGGCTCAGGCCCACCGCGTTGAGCGCGGCGTCGCGCGGGCCGTACATGTGCAGCATGCCGAGGTGGTAGATCAGGTGCAGCACATTGAAAGTCGACCAGCTCAGCGCCGCGACCACCACCACGGCGCGGTTGCTCAGGTAGTAGAGCGCCGCGGCACTGAGCACACCGAGCGCGAGAAACATGGAACCTACGTCCTTCACCAAATGCTCGTTGTAGGGGCCGAGCACCGGCAGCCACGTCATGCCCATCCCGGGGAACGTCTCGTACCAATTCCGGGGCGCTGCATAGGCCCACAGCCCGAGGGCGAGGCCGAAGAAGGTCAGGTAACTCAGAGCAAGACGGTGCACGATGCGATTCACGGCGGTGTCACCGTCCTTCCCGGGTCAGCCCTTTCGGGGTCAGCTCCGCCAGCCACTCGGCGTAGGTCTGACGGCCCCGCGGTCCGGGCCCGGTGGGCAACAGGCCGCCGTGGGCCATGGCTTTGCCGGCGGCGCCGGGTACCGGCAGCGGCAGCACCAGCCAGCGCTGGCCACGCCGCCGGACCAATTGGCGGGCCATGTCGACAACCGATTCGACGCGCGGCCCGGCAAGCTCGGGCGCCATCTGCTGCGGTGCCCCGACTGCAAGCTCACATAGGTGGACAACCACCTCGCTGACGGCGATGGGCTGCGACTGCATTCTGGGGACCAGCGCAACAGGCCCCGGCACCTGGGTGAGGACCTGGTCGGCGAATTCGTGAAACTGGGTGGCCCGCAGGATGGTCCACGGAATGGGTCCGGCCTTGACCAGTTCCTCCTGGTGCAGCTTGCCCTGGTAGTAACCCGTTCCTACCCGGTCGACGCCGACGATCGACAACGCGACGTGGTGGCGTACGCCCTTGCGCTGCGCGGCAGCCAGCAGATTCGCCGTCGCGGCGCCGAAGGAGGCGCGCGCCTTCTTGGCGTTCATGGCCGCGAAGTCGCTGACGTCGATGACGGTCTCGGCTCCGTCGAGCGCGGCGTCGAGTCCGGTGTTTTCCAGCAGGTCCACCCCGTGGGCGCGGGCCAGGATCACCGGGTCGTGGCCCTGGCCGCGAAGGTGCTCGACGACTTTGCGCCCGGTCTTGCCGGTACCGCCGGCAACCGCGATCTTCACAATGCTTCCCTTCCGGTTATGGCCGAGCCATACCGCTGTCGCCAGGTTCCTGGTCGTGTGCGTGACGTGCTGGTATCGGAGTAGCTCAGTCGACTACTACCACCATTTTTCCGGCAGCCTCGCCGTTTTCCATGACCCGGTGCGCTTCACGGATCTGGTCGAAGGTGAACACCTTCGAGGGGGCGGCGTCGAGACGGCCGCGGCGCACCTTGTCGGCGATGTCCTGCAGTGGCACATCTGACAGCGCAAAACCGGGAGTGCCGAAGACGAAGCTGCCGAAGAAGCTCAGATTGACACCGCTGGCCATCGGCAGCAACGGGTTGAAATCGGCGATGGGGTCCAGCCCACCGAGCCAGCCCGCCAGGCATGCCGTGCCGCCGCGGCGCAGCATGTCCAGGGAATCCAGAATGGTGCTGTTGCCGACGAGATCGAGAACGGCGTCGATCTCTTTGGCTTCGGCGATGTGGGCACTCAGGTCAGGCCTCTCCAGTTCGGCACGTTCGACGCCAGTGACGTCAGCAGGCCGAACCGTTCCCGATCGCGGGTTGTGGCGATGACACGGGCCCCGGCCTCCACGGCCAGCTTCACTGCCGCTTGGCCGAAGGACGATGTTGCGCCTCGGATCACGACGGTCTGTCCGGCGGTCAGATGAAGGTTGCGGAACAGGCAGGTCCATGCGGTGGCATAGGTTTCCGGAAGTGCGGCCAGCTGGTCCCACGACAGCTCGGACTCGATCAGGGCGACGTTCTCAGCGCGTATGCGGGTGAATTGTGCGTAGCTGCCGTTGATGGTGCGGCCGAGCCCGCCCATCAGGGCCGCGACTTTGGCACCGATCGGGAACTCTCCTCCCGGGCAGGCGTCGACGATGCCCACGCATTCGATACCGCTGACTTCGGCGGCCTCGGCCCACTCACCGCGGCGCATGTGCATTTCGGCGTGGTTGATTCCGAATCCTCTGACCCTGATCACCACCTCGCCGTCCTTCGGTCGCGGCTTGGGGATGTCGGTGTAGGTCAGGACATCCAGTCCACCGAAGCCGTCGAGAACGATCGCCCGCATGGTCGGGCCGCCGGGGGGTTCTCGTACAACCGCGGGTTCCGTCGGAATGGCTGGTTTCGGCGTGGCGCTCATCAGCTTCCTCTCCTATGACGATCGTTGGCGCGAACTATGTTTCGAATCTCTGCGCCGGCGTCGGTTACTTTCCGCCGACCCGGGTCAAGAAGCCCTTGATCAGGGCGGCGACCTCGTCGGCGGCGGTCTCCAGCAGGAAGTGGCCGCCATCGAGCAGATGGATCTCCGCATCGACGGCGTCGCGGCCGAATGCTAGGGCACCCTCAGGGCCAAAGATCGGATCCCCTTGACCCCAGACCGCCAGCACCGGGACTTCACTGGTGCGCAGGTACTCGTGCAGAGCGGGATACATCGGCGGATTGGTGGCGTAGTCCCGGAACAGCTTGAGTTGGATCTCGTCATTACCCGGACGAGCCAGGAGCGCAGCGTCCAGAGTCCAGGTGTCGGGGCTGACCACGGACTCATCCGGTGCGCCGGTCAGGTACTGCCATCTGATCGACTCGGCATCCAACGCCGTCCGGATGGCCGCCTCCGTCTCGGATGTCTGCTCACGCTGGTAGTCCCAGACGGTTTTCCAGAAACCTTCGACAAAGCCCTCGTCATAACCATTGCCGTTCTGCGTGATGATCGCGCTGATGGAGTCGGGGCGGTTCAGCGCCAGCCGCCAGCCGATCGGGGCCCCATAGTCCTGGACATAGATCGCGTAGCGGTCCAGCCCCAGCTGGTCCAGCAGTGCCTGCGTGAGTTCCGCGAGGTTGTCGAAGGTGTAGTCGAACTCGCTCGCCAGCGGCATGTCCGAATGGCCGAAGCCGAGGTAGTCCGGGGCGATCACGTGGTAGTCGTCCGCCAGGCGCGTGATCAGATCCCGAAACATGTACGAGCTGGCTGGAAAGCCGTGCAGCAACACAACAGCGGGAGCATCACCGCGTCCGGCTTCGCGGTAGAACAACCGGCGCCTGTCGACGATGGCGTGGCGGTATCGGACCGAAGCAACCATAGCTAACCCCTTACCTGATTTTTGATAGTTAGGAGTCCAGCATTCGTGATGTAACCTGTCAATAGATCTTTGGAGGTTATATGGCTATCGTGGTGGCCGACCGCAGCGACGAGGCGCTGCTCTTGGACTTGCTCAACTCCACCCCCGTCGTCGACGGCGTGGCACGCGATGAACTTGCGGACCCGGCGACGGCACCGGCGTGGTTGAGTTCCCGCGACCTCGGCCCGGCAAACGAACAGCGCCTTCAAGAACTCCGCGACGTCCGGGATGCGCTGCAAGACATCGTGCGTGGAGAACGGACGCCGCAGGCCCTGCAGCCGTTCCTCGTTGGAGTCGGACTGTTCCCAGCACTCAGCGACGACGGCATCACCTGGACCCTGGACACCGGCAAGACGTCGCCGGCAGCTGCGCGCGCCATCCTCGCCTGGGACGCACTGCGGATCTCCAGCCCAGGGCGACTGCGGCCCTGCGCCAATGCCGACTGCCAACTGTTCCTGATTGATCGCAGCAAGCCCAACACCGCCCGGTGGTGCTCAATGGCCATCTGCGGCAACCGGATGAAGGCACGTCGGCACTACCAGCGAAGCAAGGCCGCGACCAGCGACTGAAGCGCCCCCCGCACCGGAGACACGCTCGCTTGGCCGCGAGCCCAAATGCCGCGGCCGCCGGCTCGCCGACTACCATAAGACGGCCCCGCGGGTTGTCTACACCGACCGCTTTCCAGGTCCCCCGCCCCCGTAGCTCAGGGGATAGAGCACGGCTCTCCTAAAGCCGGTGTCGCAGGTTCGAATCCTGCCGGGGGCACCAGAGGTGTCGCCGCCGATCAGCCGCCGAACAGATCCATCAGATCGAAGCTCGGTGTCGAGGTGATCAACTCCGCCATGTTCGCCCACTGTTCAGCCGCGCGCTCGCTCAGTTCGGTCGGCCATGCGTCGGTGGCGGTCAAGATCGCGGTGGCCAGATTGTCGCGGGCGTTGAGCAGCCCGGCCATGAGGCTGGTGTTGGGATCGAAGAGCACCCCGTCGATGGCCGGAAGCAGCAGCTGGGGCATCACCACCGACAGGGCGGTCTGCGCCAGGAACAGGGAGACGGGCAGGTTGATGTCGCTGGCCAGCAGCGGCAGCGCATTCCACACCGCGGTCAGGCTTTCCATCGGATTGTCCAGGACGCTGCGCAGCACCGCATCCCAGTCCGGGCTCAGGGCTTCGGTGAACCGCAGCGCCATCGGGGTGAACGGCTGCTCGCCGAACACCTCGCCGTAGTTCTCCTCGCCCATCAGGGCTTGCAGGGAGTTCATCAGCAGGTTCTGCAGCACCCAGTCCGGCTGGGCGTTCATCCGGGACAGATCCAGCCCGTAGCCGTAGGACAGCACCCGCTGGTTCATGTCCGCGGCGAATTCCTCGGGGCTGACGGTCGGGGTGCCGGCGGGCAGGTACTGGGCGAGGTCGCTGAGCGGCACCACCTGTGCGCTCACGCTCTGGCCCAGCGCGCTGTCGGGGTCGGCGACATGCTCGAAACGAGCGAAAATCTCGCCCCGCGACAGGCCCCCGGTGTCCAGCCAGTTCGCCACTCCCGGGTTGGTGCCGCTGACCACGTAGTAGGTGTAGCCGTCGTCGGCGTGAAACGTGGTGGTGTGGTTCAGGGTGGTCTGCGCCATGACGTAGGGCAGCGCCCCGCCGTAGACGTTCATCAGCTGGATGCCGCTGTAGGCCGACTCCAGGCTCGGAATCTTGATGACCAGCGCCTCATCGGAGTCCAGGTCGAAGTTGCCGCCGGTGACGACCGCACTGGCCAGACCGGCGCCGTAGCTGGTCTGCGGGCCCAGGTCATGCATGGTGTTGGCGGGAATGTTCATGCCCACCGACGCCCCGCCCTCGATGGCACGGGCGTTGAAGGGGCCGACGATCTGGGCGAAAGCGCTGAACAGCGTGGTCAGTACGTCGTCGACCGAGCCGAGCCCGCCGGAGCCGGCCAGTGTGGTGGCCACCGGATCGTCGGTCGGGAAGAAGCCGCCCTCGGGGATGGCAAAGAACGGCGGGCAGTCGGCGACGCATTGGATGGTGATGGCCCCGGGGCCTTTTGCCCAGTCGCCGAGGATGTCGCGGATCAGCAGCGACGCGGCACCGCCGACGGTGGCGTCGGTGGTGTCCATGAAGTTCAGCGCTCCGGCCGGCGCCTCCGGCCCGATGTAGACGGTGAAGCTGCCGTCGGGGTTGAGCACCAGGCCCTCGTTGAGCTCGAGATCCTGGATGGCCTGCGCCGTGCCGCCGGTGATGGCCTGGGTGCTGATCGCGAAGTGCTCGGTGCCCTCACCGATGGTGCCGTGCAGCACGTAGGTGGCGCCCGGCGCCAGCCCGGCGGTCACCCGGTAGTAGATGTCCGGGGTGAAGAAGTCGAAGTATTGCCGGGGCTCGGTGGCATTGCCGGCAATGACCTCCGGCGATTGGAAGAACACTCCGTTGAACAGATTCGTCACCCGCGACAGCCCGGCAGTGAGCAACTGGTAGTTGGTGTTTCGCACCATCTCCATGAGGTTGTCTTCGCTGCCGGGGATCGCGTAGGGCAGTGCCAGGTCGTATTCGACGGTCTGCCGCATCACCTCGAGCAGCGCGTCGATCGCCGGCTGGAACCCGTCGGTGGCCGTCAACGCGATCGCGGGCGATGCGGTGGCGGCGTGGGCCTGCGGAGCGCCCACCACCAGCGACAGCGCGGTACCCACCGCCGCCGCGGCCATCCCGTAGCGGCGCGTTCGGCGTGCCCCGCCCGCAGCCCCGTTCCCGGTCAGCTCCACGACCACTCCCCCGCTCTCGCTCATAGTTTTCTCTTTTTACTCACGGTGAATTTTTATTTTGGACGATACGTCCGGCCCCCAGGGGTTGCAATAGCTGCAACGCGCATTTCGCTCATCGCGACGGCAAACCCCTTGCCGACGCCCGTCCACGCCGACGGGTAGGTTGCGCTGCATGTCCAAGCGATGGCTTTCCGCGTTCGGCATGGCGGCGACGGCGCTGACCCTGTCCGGCTGCGCCCTGACGGTGACCCAGGCCGGACCGCACCCGCTGGCCAACCAGACTCCGCGCAGCACTCCCAACGGCATGGTCCTGGTGTCGCCGGACAATTTCGTGCGAGCCCTCAGCGACCAGGAATTCACCAACGTCGTCAACGAGAACGGTTTCGGGCGCTTTTTCCACATGCGCGACGTCACCCCGCTCGACCGGCAATTGGTGGTGCGGCCCAACCGGGACACGCTGTATTCCGCGGCGGTGTTCGACCTGCAGGCCGGCCCGGTGACCCTGACCCTGCCCGATGCCGGGCAGCGCTACATGTCGGCGCAGGTAATCAACCAGGACGAGTACGTGACCGACGTGTTTCACGGCGGCGGCCAGCACACCCTGGATGAGGAGCATGTGGGCACCCGCTACGTCCTGGTGGCCGTGCGCACCCTGGCCGACCCCGGTGACAGCGCCGACCTGGCCGCAGCACACCGGCTGCAGGACGCGATCGCGGTGCGTCAAGACCACGCCGGCAGCTTCGAAGTACCCCGCTGGGATCCGGTCAGCCAGAAGAAGGTCAACGACGCCCTGCTGGATTTGGCCCAGACCCTGCCCGACACCCGGGGCATGTTCGGCACCGAAGCCGACACCGACCCGGTGCGGCATTTGATCGGCGCGGCCGCCGGATGGGGCGGCAATCCCGAGACCGAGGCGCTGTACCTCACTGTCAGCCCGGCCCGCAACGACGGCAACACCGTGTACCGCCTGACGGTCAAAGGCGTTCCGGTGAAGGGCTTCTGGTCGGTCACCGTTTACAACAAGAACGGCTACCTCACGGAGAACCCGCAGCAGGCGTACTCGGTCAACAACATCACCGCCGACAAGGCGGAGGACGGATCGGTGACCGTGCAGTTCGGCGACTGTTCCGCCGATGTCGCCAACTGCCTGCCGATCACCCCGGGCTGGAATTACACCGTCCGGCTCTACCAGCCGGAGAACGACATCCTCTCCGGCAAGTGGGTTTTCCCGGCGGCGCAACAGGACGAGTCGGCGGACAGTGAGACCCGCTCCCCGTCGCCGGCGCCGTCATTGCGCCCGCCGCGCTGACCGCAGAACCCGACACTCGGCGTGGCCGATTGAGGAGGATTCAGGTGCACAGACAGTTCCGCTTCGGCGTGGGCCTGGACCCGGTTCGCTCGGCGGCCGATCTCGCCGATACGGCTCGGCGTCTGGAAGGCTACGGCTTCGACGTCCTGCACGTGCCCGACCATCTCGGCGCTCCGGCCCCGTTCCCGGTGCTCGTCGCCGCCGCCGAGGCCACCTCGACGATCCGGCTGGGCACCTACGTCCTCAACGCCTGCTTCTACAAACCGGCGCTGCTGGCCCGCGATATCGCCGACACCGACCTGTTGTCGGGCGGCCGGCTGGAGGTGGGCTTGGGCGCGGGCTACGTGCGCGCCGAGTTCGAGGCCGCCGAGCTGCCCTTTCCCGCCGCCGGCCGGCGGGTCGACTACCTCGAGCACGTGACGAGCTACCTGGCCACCCACCAGCCCGGTGTGCCCCTCCTGATCGCCGGCAACGGCGACCGGCTGCTGTCGGTGGCGGCCCGCCATGCCGGCATCGTCGGGTTGACCGGAGCGCGGGTGCGCGACGCCGAGGATCCGCTGGCCGAGCGGGTCGGCTTCGTGCGAGCGGCGGCCGGCGACCGGTTCGGCACCCTGGAGCTCAACCTGGCCATCACGGCGGTGCCGACCGGGCCGTCCGGGATACCCGACCTGTCGCTGACCCGCCGGTTCGCGCCGACGCTGTCCGACGAGCAACTGCTGGCCTCACCGGCCGTGTTGTCGGGATCGGTGCGCGAGATGGCCGACGCCCTGCGGGAACTCCGCAGCCGGTACGGGATCAGCTACTTCACCGTCCAGCAGCAACACGCCCAGGCCTTCGCCGAGGTCATCGCCACACTGCGGTGACCAGCGCCCACAGCGAACACACCAGCGCGCCCACCACGGCGACAGCGCCGATGTAGAGCCCATAGCCGGCGGCGATCGGCGCGACGACGTTCACGCGGTAGTACCACACGCCCAACGCAGCGATCGCCACGGTGTCCAGCAGCGCGGCAACCGCGGCCAGTCGGGTGAACAGCTCCCGGGCGACCATCGCGCCGGCCACCAGCAGGACGGAGGCCAGCAGCACGATCAGCTGCCCGACACCGAAGCGGGGCGGCAGCTCGATGGCGCCGGCACTGCCCCCGATCGCACTGGCATGCCCGCCACCGTGGGCCGTGGTGTGCAACCACGGCAGCCAGGCACTGCCCGACAGAATCGCCGCGCACAGCGCGATCAGCCAACCGGGTCGCCAGCGAGTCATGTTGTGACACTAGCCCGCATCGACCAGCACACCGACACCGTGGTCATGCCCCGCCGGCCGGCCGCAACCACCGGCGCGCAACGGCATCAGTTGGGCGCGAAGACCGTGACGAACCGACGCAGCGACTCGTTGATGTCGCTCTTGAGCGCGGCGGCCACCAGCACGCCGATCGGACCGAACAACGCCGGCCCGCCCAGGTGCACGTCGAAGCTCACTTTGGAGCCCTCGTCGGCCGGCGCAACCTTGGCGAGCAGCTTGATCTTCACCCCGCCCTTGCCGTCGCCGTTGAGGGTCATTCCGGTGGGCGGCTTGTAGTTCACGATCGTCCACTTGACCTTGTTGAGCATGCCCTTGACCTCGACGATCGACTCCAGGGTGGTGCCCTTGTCGAGGGTTTCGGGCAGCACGGTCCGCCACACCCGGTGAATGGTCAGCCACTCTTTGTAGCGAGACAGATCCGAGGCGTGCGTCCAGGCCTCTTCGGGCGGCAGCGGGACGTCGATGGAGCCGGAGAGCTTGGCCATGTCGTGCTTTCCCCTTGTGTCGCGGTTTATCGCAGGGTCATTGTGGCCGTCGCCGACTCCCGCCACAACTTCGGCTGCTCACCGAGCATGCCGCCGCGCGCCCACCACATCGCTTCGATCACGGCGGCGCCGAGTACGCCGATACCCAGCGCCAGCAGGGTCAGCGCCACATTGGAGGGATCCAGCAGGAACTTCTCGCGGGTCAGGGGCATGGCGAAGATCGCCACGTAGGCCAGTCCGCAGCTGATGACCAGCAACAGCCGCCACCACTGATAGGGCCGGGCCACCACGGCCAGCACCCATCCCGCCGTGGTCAACAAGGTGATCAAGGCGCTGGTGGAGGCCTGAATCTGCTGGACCGGCGTGGCTTCGCTGCCGCGGTAGGCCACCAGGTAGGACGCGAATGTGGCGATGCCCACCACGATGCCGGCGGGCAGGGCCCCGCTCATCACCCGGCGCACGAATCCGGGGTGGGCCCGCTCGTTGTTGGGCGCCAGCGACAGGATGAACGCCGGGATCCCGATGGTGAACCACGCCGCGACGGTGACGTGGATCGGCTGG